>JAAYEH010000445.1 GCA_012728855.1 Rhodopirellula sp.
TCCCCTTTTCCTCTCCCTTTTCCTCTCCGACGTCGCACAGCGCGATGATATTGCCGCCGGCCCCGGCTGCGCCGGTCACGTCGCTCGCGCCTTTCCCGCCGATGCCGACGCAGCCGACGTTAACCTGCTCGCCGGCGCCCCACACCGTCGACGTCCTGGCGGGAGGCTCCAGTCGTCACCTTCCGGCAAGATGCATTCCTGGAAAGGTTCGCCCGGAGAACGCGAGGAAGAATCGCTGAAAACACGCATATCGTCCGCCACGCGGCCGGGTTCTATCGGGCCGAAACGGGAGCCAGTTCCGCCGGGGAGTCCGTCGGCTCTTCCTGCTCGGCTTCCACTGCCACGGCCCCCCGCAATTCCGAAGCTTTTCGCCGGCTCACCAGCAACTTCGCGTCGACGACGAGGCTGAACAAGAGCGGAACGACCAGGAGCGTGAAGAGCGTGGAACAGACCAGTCCGCCCACGACCACCGCGCCGAGGCCGCGGTAAAGTTCGCTTCCAGGCCCCGGCGCCAGGACCAGCGGCAACATTCCGAACACACTCGTTGCCGTGGTCATGAAGATCGGCCGGATGCGGGTCTTTACCGACTGGCGAATCGCTTCCCGCGGCGGCAGCGGCTCGAACGTATCGTGTTCGCCTTCGCCGATGCCCCGCATGAAATTCAGCGCCTGGTGGACCAGGAGGATCGCGTTGTTCACAACCACACCGATCAGCAGGATGAACCCGAGCATGGTCAGCGTGTCCAACTGCTGTGTCGGATCCATTACGCGGACGAACCGCAGGCCGATGAATCCGCCCACCGTGGCCAAAGGCACGCTTAACAGGATCACGAACGGATAAAGAAAGCTCTCGAACAGCGCCGCCATCAGCAGATACGTGATCAAGAGCGCAAGGAAGAACCGGCTCAGCCCCACGCTCTTCAAAGATTCGACATTCCAACCCGTCCAGTCGCCCAACAGCGCCGTGCGGACCTGCGTGAGCTTGTCGGCATTGCCGGACAGGTTGACCCGCACGTCGGAAGCCATGCCGCCCGCCCGCCGAGCGGCCGCGACCAGTTCGTCGATCTTCGCCTGTGCCTCTTCCAGGGCCATCTCGGCAGGAGGGTTGACCGTGAACGTCACCGCGCGGCGCTGTTCCACCCGGCGGATCGACTGCGAGGCGTCGGCCTCGACGAAGTGGACCACGTCGCCCAGTGGCAGGATTGCCCTGCGGCCGTCTTCCTCGGCCACGGCCAGCGGCACCTCGGCGAGGTCATCGGGGGTAAGTTCGATGTCCGGGTCGCGAATGACCACCAGGTCGATGTTGTCGCCGTCGAAGTTGAAGTCGCCGACGACCGCGCCGTCGATCAGCGCCCGCGCGGCCACGGCGAGCGACTGCACGTTCAGTCCGAGTTCCTTGGCGCGAACCTGGTCGATCACAACCTGCCGCTCGGGCCCGGCCTCGTTGAAGGTCATCGGGTCGCTCCGGACGGCAAACCTGGAGAACGTCGCCATGAGTTGGTTCTGCAAGTAGGCGGCGCTCGACTTGAGCCGCTGCATGTCCGTGCCGACGACCTCCACTTCGATCGAATTCGATCCGCCCGAGTTGCGGCCGAAAATCGACCGCTGCGATGAATAGCCGTAGCTGCCGGGGATCTTGCTCATGGCGCGGGTGAGGATCGCCTTGACCGGCCGGACGTTCTCCGGGTCCTTGCTGGTCGTCATCATGAACACGCGGCCCCTCGAGACGACGAAAAAGAACTCGTCCAGGGCGGGAACGTTCTCGATCGGCTTGCCCGTCTGCATGTCGACCAGCGGAGCGATCGCTCCGGCTTCCTCGGAATTTTTCGCTTCCCAGTAGGGGCGAACCGAGTCTTCCAGCCGCTCGGCCACCGAAGTGTTCTGTTCGAGCGAATAGCCGGGCGGATTGAACATCATCCCGAACGTGAAGTTCTTGTTGCCGTCCGGCAGGTAGCTCGCCGGAAGCATCAGGGCCCAGCTCAGACCGACTGCCGCAATGGTAATCGCCGCGATGACCACCACCCGAAGCCACGCCCCGGCAAGGCTGCGGTAGGTCATCAGATGGATAATCCGCGCGAACGAGTCGCAGCCCCATTCCAAGAGCGGAGCAAGACCGAAAAGCGAGTGCAAGGCCTTGCCGAGCGGTCCGTGCGTCTTTCGGCGGCTGCGGAGGAATTTGGTGCCGGCAGTCGGGATCACCGTGACCGAGACCACGAGCGAGAGAACCACCGCGGCGGATACGGCCAGGGCGATGTCGTAAAACAGTTGCCCGCTTTCCTCCTGGATCGTCAATACCGGCGCGAAGACGGCCACCGTGGTCAAAGTCGAAGACAGGATCGCCCCCCAGACTTCCTTGGTGCCCCGGTAGGCCGCCTCGACGGCCCTCTCGCCCATCGCCATGTGGCGATCGATGTTCTCCAGTACCACGATGGCGTTGTCGACAACCATACCGACCGCGAAGCTGAGCCCGGCCAGCGAAATCACGTTCAGGTTCCGCCCCGTCAGCGCCATGACCACGAACGTTCCGACCACGGAGATCGGGATTGCGACGGCGATGATCAACGTCGGGCGCGTGCTCCGCAGGAAGAGAAGCAGCACGAGCACGGCCAGGCCCCCGCCGACGACCATGTTTTCCTGCACCAGTCCCACGGAACGATGGATGTAATACGTGTCGTCGGCGACCAGTCGCAGGCTGAGCCCGTAGCGGTCGTTCTTGTACGACCGCAACAGGCCGCCGGGGGCGTTCAACTCCGCCAGCACCCGGCGGACGTCGTCCATGATGTCCAGCACATTGGCCCCCGTCTCCCGCTTCACGTAGACCGTCATCGACGTCTTGCCCTTGCACTGGTCGAAGTACACCTTCTTCTCCAGATCGAGCACCACGTCGGCAACGTCTTCGACGCGGATGGGCACGCCCTCGGCGTCGTTCTTGACGATGGTCCGCCGCAACGGTTCGAGCGATTCGAACTGGCCCATTACGCGGAATCGCACATCTTGCCGGCCATGGGCCATGTCGCCTGCCGACTCGTTGACATTGTCCATCCGCAGAGCATTGCGAAACTCGTCGATCGTGATGCCCCGCTGTGCGAGCGCCACCGGATGAAACCGCACTTGCACCTGGTGCTCGCGCCCGCCAAAGATGCCGATCTCCGCGACACCGGGGATTCGCTCCAGGGCGGGTTTCACGAATCGGTCGGCGAAGTCGTAGCAGCGGGCCACCTCGTAATCCGGGTCCTCGGCCTCCAGCAGGCCGTAGGCCACCGCGTCGTCGCTCGCCGAGTCGGAGGCCCGGATCACCGGCCGGTCGACGTCGTCGGGATACTCGCGCACCTCGTCCAGCCGGCTGGCCACTTCCTGAAGGGCGCGGGTGATCGGGAACCCGACGTTGAACTCAAGCGTGATCATCGCGCGGCCCAGCTCTGCCGTGGAGGTCATCTTCCACAGGCCTTGCAGGGTCTTGAGCTTTTCCTCCTGCTCGATCAGGATCGACTCTTCGATCTCCTCCGGGCTTCTGCCCCGCCACTCCGTGCGGACGGTGACCACCGGCCGCTCGACGTCCGGAGTAAGCTGGATCGGGATCGCCGTGAGCGAGATCACGCCGAACAGCAGGATGAGAATCACGCCGACGGCGACCTTTACCGGGTTTTCAATTGAGAAACGGATCAGGTCCACGTCAGCTCTCCTGCCGCTTCGCCGGTCGGCCGGTATGGTCCGACGAAGGCGCCGGGGCCGACTGCTCGACGCCCGCGTTCGCCTTTGCAACCTCGGCGGGCTGTTCCTCGAGTGTCACAATTCGGACCTGCTGGTCCGGCGTGAGCCGCTCGGCGCCCTCCACAACGACCGAGGCGCCCGCCGTGAGCAGTTTCCGCCCGCGGTCGGTTTCGGGTTCCACGGCGTACTCATCGTGCATTCTCGCCGAAATCGTCACCGGCACCGGCTGAACCGTTACCGTATCGCCATCCTCGCCGCGCAGGGCGACCCATACCGTCGAACCGTCGGGACGGATCAGCACGGCGTCGCGCGTGACGACGAGCGCCTCATGCTCCGCCGCCGTGGCGATGGTCGCGGTTACGCTCATCCCGACCTTGATCCGTCCGCCGGCATCGTCCAGGCGGACGCGGACCGGAAACGTCCTCGACGCCGACGGCCCGTAGGGGGTGATGGAAACGACCGTACCCACGACTTTTTCCTTCAACGGATCGATCTGGATCGGCAGGCTTCGGCCGACGTGAACCAGGTTGATCACCGACTCCGGGACCATCAGCCTGGCATCGACCTGCCCGCGATAGACGACGTCGACGATCGGCGTGCCCAGGGAAACATGGGAGCCGAGCTCGGCGTGTTTCTCAACCACGGTCCCATTGAAAGGGGCGTAGATTGCCGAGCGGATCGCTCGCTCGCTTTCCTGCTCGACCACCGCTTTGGCCTCGGCCAGATTCGCCTGGAGCTCGGCGACCTGGGCTTGCTTGGAATCGATTTCGCTCTGGGAAATCGCGTTCTTCTCTTTTAGTTCTCCGTATCGCGTCAGTTCGATCAACTCGTACTTGAGTTGGGCTTCCGTCGATGCCACCTTCGCGCGAGCCTGCTCCACGGCCAGTCGGCACCAGACGTCGTCGACTTGGGCCAGCAGGGTCTCGCCCTCCATGACCGCCGTCCCCTCTTCCACCGGCATCTGCGTAATCCTGCCCGTGACCTCGCTGGCTACCGTGGCCTTCTTGATCTCAATCAGCCGGCCGACAATCGACCGCTGCGGTTGAATCTTCTTCTGCTGGGCCAGGGCCACCCGCACCAGCGCCGGCTGCGCCGCGGCTGCCGGGCTCTGCCCGTCGAGTTGTTCGAGTCGCTTTCGGAGAAACTCGGCGTCGCCAAGCTGCCGCTCGGCGACGCTGCGCACAGCCACTGAGGCGATCAACGCCCCGGCCAGCAGACCGCTGAGCGTGAGAGATCCGAGGAGAACCCAATAACGAGAACGTGAAGCGTTCATCTTCACACCACAGGCGAGGGGTGCAGCCCAGACGCACGATGCGGCATGCCTCGCGGTCAAAACTGCCCGGCAGGATTTCGGCGGCCGAGTCCGGGTTTGTGATTCGACTCTTGGCCGGGTATGCTAATCTACTCTACTAACTAGACTATCCAGATCGCTTACGGTGTGTCAATAGATCAACAGACGGGCTGCCCCGGTGGGGCGCACCTTGCACTTCGCGCGGTGACGGACTTTGTGTTATCAAGAGGGGGGTAAGTCTGGGCCGTGGGATTCGGCTCATTGAGAAGATACGCAATGGAGGAGGCCAGGGATGGCAACCATCA
>JAAYEH010000446.1 GCA_012728855.1 Rhodopirellula sp.
TCAACGACTCGACGACCGCGCCGATCCGCGCGTGCGAGGTGCGAATATGGTAGCCGTTCTGCTGGCCTCCCGGGCCGAACACCTTGGTGGCGCCGACGCAATGGGAATAGACGATGCGGTTCTGCGAGGTATCGATGGCCGGGTCCGAAACGAAGCCGGGGCGTCCGGCCAGAACTCTCGCCATCAGCATGGGAGGCGTGTCGTCGACATCGGCTTCGCAGATTCCCAGAGCGCCGTCATCGAGAAGCTGTGCGAATCCCAGGCAGGGAAATCCCCGCAGCGCGCCGGAGGTGCCGAGCCCTCCGCCGCAGTTCGCTGTGATGATGTCCGTCTCGTACTTCTTCAGCAGGCGGCGTAAGGCCAGATAGACAAGTGCGGCGGTAACGGCCGCTCTTTTTGCTACGAACCTGGCGCTGTTGGAGGCCGGGTAACTGCCTCATCGATCCCGACTTGCAGACGGGCAAGAGTTTTGGCGAAAATGGAGATTCGATCTTCGGCTGCGATGGCTCAAACCATTTTGTACCAGTTCTGGAACATGAAGGACGTAACATGCTCTGCTTTCGATGTTTGCTGGGAGGAGTCGTTCTATGCATCGCATCGGCAGGGGCCAGAGCGGGTGATGCTCCGGACGCGGGTGAGATTCGTAGCCGTTTCTTGCGGATGGCTGAGTTTGCTACAGCGGAACTCCAGAAGCCGATCACAGTGTTTCATGATCGTAAGGATGCCAGCACTGCGACGCATCACATGCCGTCGTTTGAGGACGTTCACGCCGCCCGGGCCCTGTGCGTGGCTTACGATCTGACGGGCAACGAGAAGTACTTGGCCGCCTGTCGTCGGTGGTCGGATCGGATGCTGGACTTCCAGGACCGGATGATCCCGGCCGGGGCATACTACATGAACCACGGCCGTGCGCCGGGAGAGGATAAAGGGCCGTGGAACGTCGCCGACAGCGGGTCGGTGGCCCTGGGTGTGCTGGCCACGGCCGTTCGCCTGGCCGACCGCGACCCGGTTGGCTATGCTCGCTACCTGAACTCGGTGAGTACCTTCTGCACGACGACTCGCGAATTCCCGGCGCCGACACCCATATGCTCACGGGTCACTCGCTGGAGGCACTTTGGCTGGTAGCGGCCGAGGCTTTGCGGTGGAAGGATCAAGCGATGTTCGAGAAACTTGTGGGCCGAATCCGCCATCTGTTGGAGATGACTTACGATTATGTGTTTGAGGGCTTAGGTGACGGCGACTACTTCATGTTCGAGGGGCCGAAACACGGTCCCGGCCCCGATTTCTCGGTGAAGACGATGTGGGCCCATTGCGAAGCCCTTGTGGCGACGATGATGGCCCTGGAGCACACCGGCGCAACATGGGCGGCCGAGTGGTACGCTCGACTACGGGCCTTCACCCTCCGGGTGATGGCCGTGCGCGACTGCGGAGTCTGGCGCCAGGCAGTCAACCGCATGGGCAACGATGTCAAACGAGTCGGGGTGAGTACGAAGCGGAAGGACAACTTCCATCAGGTCCGCTACCTGATGATGAACCTCTTGAGTCTCGAGCGAATGTTGGCGCGTTGCCCCGACAGGCACGATCGGTAGTCAATGCGGCGGACATGTCTGGTAAACCCGACCAACCGCTGCCGCGTTTCATCCTCCAGGTGAACTGCCGGGTGTAATCCTTGGGTGCGGAAAGTCTTTCGACGACGAACCTGCCGATTTACCTGCTGAGGAATGCCCACGTTCCGACAGGGCGGCCGCTCGCCTGCGTTGGAAAGGCATTCAAGGCAACGCTCACCACAGGGGCTACCGAACACCTGGAGAAGCTCATGGCGGCTCAGCCGTGAAGAGAACCAGCCATTCCACCATCTTCGATCGTAGCTCGTCGAGGTCGCCGGCAACGTCCATCGACTCCAACCAGGATTGTGCTTCTCCGGCAAGGCGTTCCCGGGCTGGATCTTTCCGCGACTTGGCAAGCTGTGCGAGGAGCGTGCCGAGGTAACGCACGTCGTCCACCCCTTCGCGGAAGCCTTCCCATTGGATCGTATCGACGACACCGTCAAGCGTGGGATAGGCGAACACGTGATCACGGTAGGTGTGATGGTCGAAATCGTTCCAGACGTGGCCGAAGCCATGCTGGTAAGCGTAGTCCGTGGCGCCGTCGAAACCGGCCTTCCAGAGTTCGAGCCCGAAGTGACGGCGGTAAGTCTCAGGCTCTTCCACGCCCACCTGGGGATAGGCATAACAGAATGCATTTGATCCGATGCTGTGCCATTTCCTGGCCTCATCGGGATCCGGCTTCCCGGCCAGGATGGCGCAGTTGAGTAGCCCGCCCATTGCCTCGAAGGTGCCCTTGTAGCAGGCGACGAACGTCTTGCCACCGGATTCCTGCACCGCCTTCCACGCCGCCCTCTGGGCACAGAGCTGCTCGCCGGTGGCCTCATCACTGCCGTAGAAATAGACGTCGTCGTATCCGAACGGTTTGCAGAAGTCGATCCAGCGACGAACCTCTGCCTGGAGGTTTTTAAGCTGCTCGGGATTGGTCGAGGCCCCAGTGGATGCGCCCAGGTTGTAAAACGGCCCCCCTGGCAGCCCAGAGTCCCGACGGATCTCGAAGATTCGCCGCAGTGCTGCCTCATTCCAGTTTTGGTAACTGGTGGGATAGAGCACCCCGTGCGCCATCAGGTCCGCCATCTCCGCCCGGTATTGATCTTCCGACTTGGACTCGGAGGTGATCGTCGATCTGCCGTCGGGCGAAAGCACCCCGCGATAATAGATTGAGTAGATCAAGCGGGACGGCAGAAGCTCGAATGGATGCACGGTGACTTTCAGCGGGATCTCGCGACAGCCCGCGCCCGTGGCAAGTCTCACTATGCCCTCGTAGGCGCCTGTCTCGGCATTTTCGGGAACATGCACGGTGATCCAGAACTGTTTGAGCGTACGGGCGGGAACATCGACCGGTTGCAGCGTGGCGGCATCGACCGGGCGGGCGTGTTCCAGGTTCTTGCTCGTCGCGCCACTGCACAGCAACCAGGATTCCTTGCCGTCGGTCGCCGTACTGCGAAGATAGTTCTCCCTGTTCTTGGTATCGACGCGGACAAGGCGATCGTCTTTCAGTAGCAGTTCCGGTACGAGGATCTTGTGCTTCGTGTCCCAGATCTCCCAGCCCGCCTGATACCAGGACTTGACGACGCGGATGTCCACGGCATCCGCCGGGATCGTGCCGCCGGAACCGACCAGATCGGTAGTGGAAACCAGTAACTCTTTCAGATCCTCAAGCGCGTAGATCGCCAGCGAAACCGGTTCGTACTCTCCGCGGCAGGCCGAGCAGGCGAGTCGATTTCCGATCGGTGACGGTATCGGAAACACGTCGGAGGAAAAGACGCGGTTGGTCACGGCCCCAGGCGTGTAAAGAAGATAGGGCTGGCCGACGGCGCAGCCCTGGACGATCGCCCGTATCGTCTCCGGACCGAAGCGGACGGACTGGGCCGCCGTTTCTACCGACTCCAACTCGCTCCGCGAAGCATAGCCTCGCTGGGCCATCTTCTCGATGCGCCCCTTGGCTTCCAATGCCGTCTGGCTGACGGCATTTGCGGCCTCTCTGGCCGGCGCGGCCACTTCCCCAATCCCGCCCAGAGCTGCTTCGCCGGCTGCGACCTCGGCACGCATGGACTGGACCTTCTCTTGGAACCGCACTTGGCCCTTTTCCCATCGCCGGCGGATGTCCGCCTGAAAGTCTTCGTTGGAAGGTATGTCACCCTCGATGCGAACATCGTCCAGATAAACGATCGCGCGGTTGCCCTGCCCGCCGTAGACGAAGATAGCCCAGCGGTCGAGCACGGCACCGACCTCCTCACCGCGAACGGTGGGGGCGTGACCGGCCATGACGCTGGCGGCCGTGTCGCGTCCTCTCGCCACCAGGTCGCACTCCACTTGCTGCCACCCGCGGGTTGGTTTGGACCAGGTCTCAATCACTCCACAACCGGAATGGTGCGTAGGCGGCAGCACCGTGTTGGTTCCAAAGCCGACCCGCGCAGTGGTGCCCTCCGCGACCAGGATTCGCGCCGAGAGCTTGAGATTGCCGACGCAGGGAACCCGAAGCTTGACGCCCCAGTAGTGATAGTCGCCGCTGCTGAGTGTCACGTCGAGCTTCAGCGAGCGTTTGCCCTCGAATGCCTGCTCGGTCGAAGGTCCGAGGAAATTCACCGTGGACTTGCCATTGGTGGCCCATAGATCTACTTGCGGCGAATCCGCTTCCAAGCCCTCCCGGTACGAAAACTTCTGCAAAGTAGGCTCCCCCGCTGCGAAACTCGCCGGGATAAGGCACAGCAGGACCAGGGCTCTCGCTAGCATGGTCAGATCTCCGGGAATGCTAGGTCGTTTTCAGCCGCCTCGCACAACGCAGTCTTCGAGTGGATCGTCGTGAGCCCTTGCGTCACACAGCCTTCGGCACGACGTATGGCTGGGAGTCTTTGCGCCCGAGCAGCGTGTCGGCGGCGACCGTGAGATACAAGCTAGCTTGCCTAACTGGCATCGTCAAGGTGGTCGCCAGGAAACGCACGCGGCTGTCTATCAGGAGGGTAGCCGCTTTTGGCTTGCTCGCAATTCAGAATTCTGCCCAATATGCTCGATTCTTGTAGCAACATCAGTTTGCTTCGCTGGCTGATTGCCAGGCTGTCGCTGGCGGCCTCGTCCGGTTGACTCAGCCGGTTGATATGTACTCCCCACGCCGCTAGGATGCCCAACATCCGTATTGCCACGATACCGTTACGGTCCCCGTTGGAGTATTGCCATGAAGACTACGTCCGCCGTGCTCGTGTCACTTGTCGTCCTGCTCTCTGGCGACACGTTCGCTGCCGATGTGCCAGCCAAGAAGCCCGCCCAGAGCGCCAAAGCCGCTTGGAAGGACGCGCCTGCCCAAGCCTTCTCGCCAGCTCCGACCTTGGCAGACGTGCCCTACGGCACGCACGCGAAGCAGGTGCTGCACTTCTGGAAAGCCGAGTCGGACAAGCCCACCCCGCTGCTGTTTTTCATCCACGGCGGTGGCTGGCAGGCCGGCAACCGTTCCAGCAGGTTGGTGGAACTGCTGCCGGAGATGCTGAAGGCAGGTATCTCGGTCGTTTCGATCGAGTACCGATTTGTGTCGGAAGCGGATGCCGCCGGCGTGAAGCCGCCCGTGCAGTGGCCGTTGCACGATGCCGCGCGGGCGTTGCAGTTCGTTCGTAGCAAGGCCGCCGAATGGAACATCGACAAGGAGCGGATCGGTGCTTCGGGCGGCTCGGCAGGAGCCTGTTCGAGCCTGTGGCTGGCGTTCCACCCCGATATGTCGGACCCGAAGAGCAGCGATCCCGTGGCCCGGGAGTCGACCCGGCTGTGGTGCGCCGCCGTCAATGGAGCGCAGGTGTCGCTCGATCCGAAAGAACTGCGCGAATGGATGCCGAACTACCGATACGGCGCTCACGCCTTTGCGCTACCGAACTTCCAGAGCCTGATCGATAATCGGGAAAAAGTCATGGAATGGATCAAGGAGTATTCGCCGATCGCGCACGTCTCCCAAGATGATCCGCCGATCGCGCTGTTCTACTCCGGCGAAAAGCCCGTCATCGGCGCTTCGCCGAAGGATCCGACGCACTCGGGCATCATGGGAATCGTGTTGGAAGAGCGGCTGAAGGCCGTGGGTGTCGACGTGGTTCTCGTTCATCCGGGGCGGCCGCACCCTGTGTATAACAACCCCGCCGAGTATCTGATCGACCGCCTGACCAGGTGATTCGAGACCTGCTGAGCCATTGCCGACGTTTGGCCATCGCGTCAAGTTTGGCAACGATGCTGGTTTCCTGCTGCCATGCGCTGGTGCATGTGTTGCGGCAGCGGAGCATCTGCGAGCCCCATGGACGGGCGTGGAGGCCATGCGGGGGCCGCTTGGGCAGACAGCAGCTTCAGCCTCTGGCGGCCCTTTCGCGCCGGACACCGGCGCGGTAAGCTCGTCAATCGCCTCGTCCTGCGATGCTAACGGCCCGAGTACAAAGGGAATCCATCATCATGTTCAGTTTCCGGATAGCCATTTTGTTCCCAGTGCTGGCGGGGTTGGCTCTCGGCGCGCTTCCGGCGAGTCAAGAGATCCTCGCGGCCGAGACGGTGGAGCAGATTTTAGAGCGGGCGCGGGCCGCGTTGGCGCAGGTGGAAGGCGAGATCAAGGTGCCGGGGCTTCGAGAGCCCGTCGCGGTGCTGCGCGACCGGTGGGGCGTGCCGCATATCTATGCGCAGAACAGCCATGACCTTTTCTTTGCGCAGGGCTTTGCGGTCGCTCAGGATCGGTTGTTTCAACTGGACTGGTGGCGGCGCGTCGGTTCCGGTGAGATGGCCGAAGTGCTCGGCGAATCGGCGATTGCCGGCGATCGCTTCGCGCGGCTGATGCTCTATCGCGGCGACATGCAGGCCGAATGGACAAGCTACTCGCCCGATACGCGGGACATTGCGGCGGCGTTTACCGAGGGCATCAACGCTTGCATCGACCACTTCGGCGACAGGCTGCCGATTGAGTTTCAGATCCTGGGCTACCGCCCTCGCTCATGGAAACCGGAGGACGTGCTCGCGCGGATGTCGGGCATGGTCATGGTTGGCAACTGGCAGCGCGAGATCGCGCGAGCACGGCTCATTGCGAACGTCGGCGTGGAGCGAGCACGGCTCGTCGCGCCGACGGATCCGCCGCGAGCGTTCGCGCCGGAACCGGGGCTCGACCTGGACGTGCTCTCTCCCGCGATCTTCGAGGGATATCGGACTGCGACTCGCGGGCTGAGAATCACCCCCGACAAGACCGAGAGCAACAATTGGGTCGTCGATGGCAGCCTTTCGGCATCCGGCAAGCCGATGCTCGCCAGCGATCCGCATCGCGCTACCTCGCTCCCTTCCCTGAGATACCTGGTGCATCTGAATGCGCCGGGCTGGAATGTCATCGGAGCCGGCGAGCCGGCGTTGCCGGGAGTCGCCATCGGGCACAACGACCGCGTGGCTTGGGGCTTTACGATCGTCGGCACCGATCAGGCCGACGTATTCGTCGAAGAGACGCACCCCGACAACCCGCGCCGCTACAAGGTGGGCGATCGTTGGGAGCCGATGCACATGGTGCGCGACACCATCCGCGTCAGGGGCCGCTCCACAACGACTGAGGACAGCAGGCCGGACATTCCGCGGAGAACACCGGAACCGCCAACGAAAATCCTCGGGAGCGCCCCCGCCGAGACATTCTACGACGTGACTGTGGAACTGCGATTCACCAGGCATGGCGCGGTGATCTGGCAGGACGAGCAGAGGCACGTGGCATGCGCATTGAAGTGGGTGGGAAGCGAGCCGGGATCGGCGGCCTACCTGGCAAGCCTCGCCGTGGCGCGGTCGCACAGCGTCGGAGAACTGGTGAAGGCTCTGGAGGCATGGAAGGTTCCCGCGCTGAACTTCGTCTTCGCCGATGTCGAGGGCCAGATCGGCTGGGTGGCGGCGGGGCTGACGCCGATTCGCTCGAACTGGGACGGACTGCTGCCGATGCCGGGAGCGTCGGGCAAGTACGAGTGGCGGGGCTTTTTGGATCTTGCCCACCTGCCGCAGGTCATGAACCCCTCGCGGCATTGGATCGCAACGGCCAACCACAATATCCTGCCGGCCGGCTACGAGCACGCGATCGCCTACGACTGGGCTCCACCGTATCGCTTTGAGCGGATCCGGCAAAGGCTCGACAGCCCGGCGCCTGGGGCCGCGAAAAAGCTCACGCTTGAGGACTTCCAGAGCATCCAGCACGAGAACACGTCGCTGCTAGCGCAGCAGTTGACGCGGTTGCTCCAAGCCGTCGCGCTCCCGGATCAAGAAGCACACCTGGCCGGGCTGCTGACCGATTGGGACGGGGTATTGTCGGTGGAGTCGACGGCCGCCGCTCTCTATTCCGTCTGGCTGCAAGAGCTGCAAACGCTCTTCTATGCGCCCCATCTTCCCGCCGACGCGAAGGTGGAGCGGGGCGACCTGCGGAACTCCGCGGTTTTGTTGGAGCAACTGAGGCGGCCCGACGAGCGGTGGTTTGGCCCCGATCCACGACAAGCTCGCGACGATCTTCTCAAGCAAGCCCTGACGCAGGCCATCGCGCGCACCAAGAAGTTGTTGGGCGAGGATCCGAAGCAGTGGAGTTGGGGGCGACTGCACACGGCAACGTTCCGCCATCCCCTGGCGACCCTTGGCCCGGCCCACGCGCAAGCCTTCAATCTTGGTCCGGTCCCGCGGCCGGGAGACGTTACCACTCCGAACAACACCCGCGCCAACGAGAACTTCGAGCAGGTGCATGGCGCTACGTACCGGCAGGTAATCGACTTGTCCGACTGGGACGGGGCGCTCGCCACGAGCGCGCCGGGTCAGTCCGGCCAGCCCGGCAGCCCTCACTACGGCGACCTGCTTCCCCTGTGGGCGGAAGCCCGGTATTTCTCGCTGTTCTTCTCGCGCTGCCGCGTCGAGGAGGTAACCCGCCATCGCCTCTCGTTGCGGCCCTGAATCTTCCGCTCGCTGATTCTGGCACCAGTTGAACCGTCCTGACCGGCAGGCATGGCCTGGACCATCATGTCCTGCTCCGATCTCAGTGCAGCCTTGGGGGCAGATTTCGCTATTCCTTGGCTGCTTCGCCGTCGAAGAGCCATTCGGCGACTCTGCCCAGACAATAGTCTCGCGTCCCATCAGTTCGCGCTTGTCGCGCACGCGGTCCCACTTGTTGTACGACGCGATGCCGCAGAAATGCACCTCCCGGTTGCGGAGCACCACGTTGGGATAATTCACCCGCACGTGCGTGGCCCCGTACGGTTCGAAACTCGGGTCTTCGTAGGGCGGCCAGGCGAGCTTGGTCCGGGCCGGCCACGTGCCCTCCCCGATCCCGCAGAATCCACTCCGAATGCGTGTAGCCGACGTTCTGAAACAGGATCAACTCGCCCGCGGGGCCGTCGGCCGCGAAGCTTCGGCCGACGCCGAGTACAACTACCCGGTCACGCTCGACCTGAACGGATCGGTCGCCATACGGGCTCGGGCGGAGGGACAAACCGCTCCCACCGAGCTGATCCTGTCCAACTCGTTGCGGACCGGCGAACCGATCCGCCTGAACACCAACCGCCGCTACCTGCACCGCGCTGCCACGCTCGGTTTCCAGCGCCTGTACCTCTTCGGTCCGAATGCGCCCATCCTCTGCCAGGACGATCACCGGCAGTACGTCTGGATGCCGCTCGATCCAGGTGTAGCGATCAAGCCGGCCGAGAACGCCACCCGCATCGAGTCGCCGGTGGAGCAGGCTCGAGCCAAAGTCCACCACCCCCGAAGGAGAACCACCCAAAGCATGCCACGCAAGAACCCCGATTCCGCTACCGAACCCGCCGCCGTGGCGCAGAATGGCCGCGGCGGCCAACCATCGGCCGCCCAGTCCCCACCGGTAGACCGACCTATTGGAGACGAGACGATGATACCGTGACTCAAGGGGGGCGTACAAGACTCAGGCTGCAATTTGAGGTAAGAAGAGCGACATCCACCAAAGCGGCTCGTGCTGACGATCATCGGCGAAATCCCTCACACCACTGATAACGTCGGATACCGCTTCCGGAAGTAGTGTCCCTTGCGGCTCCGGAGCAAATAGTCCAGCCAGTAGCCCGGCAGGTCGCCTTTCAGCACGAACGCCGCGTTCACCCACTGGTCGCCGTACTCCTCCAGTACCCGCCTGACGAACCTGGGACTGATCGTGGGCGACTCGACGAACCCGCGAATGGCAGCCTCCTCGTCTTCGGTCAAGCCACCGCCCTTCTTCCTCAGTCCGCCGAGCAGCGTCGTAAAGTGCGTCATGATCTCCTTGCCCTCATCGGGATTGAGGAACACGCCCAGCCCGTCTTTCTCATCCAACAGGTCTTTCGGAAGATTCACTTCCGGGCGACCTTTCTTCAGCCCGTGCTTCCTGACGGCTGCCTCCACTTCCTCCCGAGGTTTCTGCTCCCAATGCCAGCGCAGCTCTCTTTGCCAATCCGCCGCCATCGCCAAACCATCCGGGTACACGACCAGATCCTTGCCGCCGTGGAACTCCAGGGTCTTCCGGTGCATCTCGGACATCCGTTGCCTCACCAGCGTCTCGTACTCCTTCGAGTACCGGCACACGATGCCAGAACTCTGACGTTTCATGGTCCGCTTGAGGTCGCCCATGTCCATCCCGGACGCATTACCGACGAGCCTCTGCTCGCCCGACCAGTACCACTCTCCGCGCCAAGGCACGACGCTGCCGAAGACGATCTGCTTCCGCCGGAAGGGATGCCGCTTCATGTCGATCCGGATCCGGTACGGCTGGTCATTGATGACGTTCACCGCTTGCAGCGCCGCCGCGTCAGCCGAAACGATCTTGTAGAACGCAGTATGCCGCTCGCACCAGGTCCGCAAGTCTCTGCGGTCTTCATCGCAGATGTCGAGGAGTCCCGCCAGGATGTCGATGACTCCCAGCCCCGACCAGCATGTACACTCCTGGCACACGAAATCGTCCGTGTGCGCGATGTCCGCCTTGCCCTGCGATTGGTTTTCGATGTAGCGGGCGAACATCGTCCGGAACATGAACGAATGCGTGCCGAGCCAGACCAGCTTCCGCTTCACGTCCCAGCCATGCTCGTTGGAGCTTGCGAGAAACGCCTTCACGCCCGAATCCTTGGGGACATCGGCAAACGCATCGGACAGGATCTCGCTGGCGGCATCGGCGACTCGCCGGAGATCCTGGTGCGTCGGCGAGAGGGTCAGCCCGTCAAGCAGCGCCGGGTACAGGATCCAGAGGAGGTGGCGGAGGCGGTCGGGACAAAATCCCGTTGCGGTGTCGCCGCTGCTGTCCGCCGATGTCAGCGGCAGAGCCGTGCCGAAGAACTCCACATTGTAGCGTTCGTAGGCTTCCCAGATCCCGGTGCCATTGTGAATGTCCTCGCCGAAATCGACGAGGACGCCGGCGAGTTCGCTCAGGACATCGTTGCCGAGCCGCAGCGTGTCATGGACAAAGTCGCGCTGCAAGTCCCTCAGCGATCGATGGAGCTGCCGCGCGACCTGGGCGAGGTACACGTCGACGTGCCCTCGAAACCCCTGGGGGCGGTGCGCCGAGTAGTCCGCCATGATGTTTCCTTTCCGGGAAGTCTTTCCTGGTCATTGTATTGGAGGTCTCAGCGGGCTGGCAACGCTGCCTTCCAGGTCTTCGGAAGCCGACGTATACCCGAAAGATTTTTCGGTCCATCCCAAGGACAGTCGCGTAATCCTGGTGGGAGCCTGCGATTCGAGCGGCGAAGATCAATCCGGCGGCCTGTACCGCACCAGCGATGGCGGGCAAACTTGGGAGCGGATTGGCCGGCAGGGCCGGCAGACCTTCGGCGGATACTTCCATCCGAAGTTCGACGGCTCGATTCACATGACGCTCACCGAGGGAGCACCTGGGGCGGGCTTATGGCTGCCGCGGGACAACGGGCAGACGTGGGAACAGTTCGACGGACTGCCGTTTTCCAACATCCAGCGTGTGGTCTTCGACCCGCGGGACGACGCCGTAATGTACGTCACGACGTTCGGCGGCAGCGTGTGGCGGGGGCCCGTAGTGCCGCGCGACGAGTGACTGAGCTGGCGAAAAACTGCCTCAAGGCTATTGCCTGGAAACGTCCAGCCTGCATTCACGGACGGTTGCCAACCACAACTCAATCGAAAGCCGTCCGCAGCATAGCGACACTCTTGGGCACGGCCGTTTCCGGGTCTTCCTTGCCTTCCATCTCCAGGCCCACATAGCCGTGGTAGTTCACGTCGGCGAGGATGCGGGCGATCCGCGCGTAGTCGAGGTCGAGCGTGTACCACTCACCGCCGCCGGGATAGGTCTTGGCTTGCACGTAGACCGTCTTGGACG
This sequence comes from Rhodopirellula sp., assembly GCA_012728855.1. Taxonomy (GTDB): domain Bacteria; phylum Planctomycetota; class Planctomycetia; order Pirellulales; family Thermoguttaceae; genus JABWBD01. Next base: position 11,896 of record JAAYEH010000446.1, read on the forward strand.
CGATGGCTTGGAGCTTTTCATAGGGATCTTCGAGAAAATTGCCCGTATCCATTAACGCACCGAGCCACGGCGACGAAATGCTCTTGAGGATGCGCAAGAGCCCCTCCGGTGTACGAGCCAAGCCCCAGTGGTTTTCAAGAGCCAATACCACGCCGCACTGTTCGGCCTTCGGGAGGCACTGCTCAATGCCATCGATGCACCAGCGAAAACCATCCTCCTCGGTGTAGCCTGGCAGGACTGGCTCGATGCCGCGATGAGCCATCAGCTCGTCAAAATTCTTCGACGTGCCCCAGCGGCCCGTGTTGATTCGGATGCACGGGCAACCGATTTCGTAGGCAATCTCAATACACTTTTGGGTGTGCTCGATGTTCTGCTTCACCACCTCACGACTGGGGCTAACGAATGTCTGATGGGTGGAGAGGCAGCAGATCTCCAGGCCGTTAAGGAACGCATGACGCTTGAGCTTCCGCAGGTAGGCCCGCCCGGTAACGTCCAGCGGCGCCTTCTCTTCGATATCCATCTGACGGTGAAGGATGTCTACGGCGCCGACCCCGATTGCGGCGGCCTTGTCCATCACCGTCTCGATCGGCACCTTCGGGTGTCGGAAGTGCCAGTAGGAGTAGCTGGCGATGGCCAGCTTCGGCCGAACCATCGAGTCGCCCGCCGCCACGAAAGGTACCGAACCGGTCAGCGCGGCCGCCGTCGCGGTGGTCACGGCATCTGCCAGGAAGGAACGTCGTGAAAGGATCGAATTCATGGAAGGCTTCCCGGTTTCCTGGAGACGCGTTCTGGGGCTTGGCGGCGATACCTTCTGCCATGGCTGGCGGACGTGGTGGTCGCCTGACCGTGCTCACTCCGTCGCGTGCGCGACAAAGATCCTGGCCATCTTGCTGGGGACTCTTACCTTTAGCATACCCTCGTCGACCGGCACAGTCGCCTTGCCATCATACAGATCCAGCAATTGCGTGCCGGCAAAGCCATCCGCGACTCGGATCGTTATCTCGCCGTCTCGCAGGCTGTCGTTGAGCACGATCAAGCCGTTTTCGAAGAAGCGATGGGCAACTTGCTCTGTCTCCTGGACCGACTCGAGACCACGGCCGAGGTGAACGCGATTGAGAAACTCCACTTCGGTGTGATCGAGGTTGACCCAAAGGACGAAATCGACCAGCCGGGCACAGGCGAAGGCCCAGAACGAATTGTTCTTCATGTCGTGGCGTTTGGGCTCGAGAAAGGCTAAAGCGACAATTCGCCGGCCGGCGTCGAGATACCACTGGTTGGCCTTGGCCTTGGCTTTGACGTCGCTCCAAGTGTGGCGTCGTCCTTCCCAAGCCCAACTGTAAATGAAGGACTCCCACATGCAACAGTCGCCGGTCGACTGCCATGGATCGCCGATGCCGGAGTTGAGAACGACGATCTTGTCGTCGCCGTGACTCTTGACCAGGGTGCGGATCGCCTCAAGAAAACGCCCCCAGGCATAGTCGTGGGAGGCGTCCGGGAAGAGGTGCTCGTGAACGTAAGGTTCGAATTCCGGGTTGCGGACACTGTTATACTGTGTAGCGAAACAGGCGGGCCGCCGCCCGGCGTTGTCGATGAACACGCCGTCGGCGCCCCACTCCATCATCTTTTTCACATAGGCCAGCGAGAGCTTCCAATAGCTCGGACTGTTGGCGCACGTCCGGAAGCGATGCAGACGATCGGAGCCGTCCATGCCGGTATGAACCCAGTGCCCCTTATCGTCCTTCATCAGAATCTCAGGATGCTCGAAATAAAAAATATCCTGGTCCGCGTAGTTCGTGTGGACGCACATGAAATGGAGATAGGGAATCGCTTTGATTCCGTGTTCGTGAGCCAGCCGGAAGGCGTCGGCACTGTGGGGCACGTGCGATAAGAGGAGGATGCCGCTGACCGATTCGGCATCGAGCCCCGAAACCTTCTCCTCCGGATAATAGTCGCTCAGCCGCATTCTGGTGTGACCGGACCGGGCCCTGACAAGGCGAGTTACGGGTGTTTCTTTGAGCAGGAATTCATAGCCCTCCCAAACGGCCGCAGAACTCGAGACGATTTCCGCCTGTCGGATCCAGTCCGGCGCGGGTGGGATCTCCCGGGATGCCGGCGGGACGCGCAGTCCATACTTGGCGGCCAGGTGCTCATCATGCGCGGTGTCATTGGCCGCAGACGCCGGCCACACGAAAACAAAGGGCAGTAGTATCAGCACAAAACTCTTGTTCACGCGAGGCATCGCTTTGTCCTCTCGATAGGGCCAACAAGCCGGCGGCTCTTCTTTCGCACGCTTGATTACGGCCAACGGCCTGCCAGGGTTAGACCGGTAAGCCTGAGTTTTGTTGCCAAACACGGCTGTGTCAATCGCATCAGTCCTCTTCGAGCCCGGAGGCTCATCGTAATTCACATGATTCAGCGCCAGTCGCCTCGCCCCCCCGGCACCCAAGCGAGATTGAATCGGGCCACATGGGTGCCGGAGCACATGCCGTCCGCGCCGCCCTAGAAAACAGGTGGTTGGTTCGCCCGCTCATACCGCCGTCGTCACTGTAGATGGCCGAATTATAGTGGTACGGCCACCATCGTGGGGCGTTGTCCATAGCCTTGAGGCAAAATTGCCTGAAGGCTATTGGACGGAACGAGTTTGGCCGCAAGACATGGAAACGTCGAGTCGCCCGACGGGTTTGTCCCGCGAAGAGTCCTGTCTCGCGCTCGTCGGCCCAGCGGGATTCAAGGATGGAATCAACGTAATCGACCATTCGGCGTTGTGACGGGCGAACCCCGGCAGTCGAGTCGAGTTCCACCGGCCAGTGAGACAGCAGCGACCTTGCCTTGGGTGTCGAGCCGGAGAATTACCGCGCGAACGTCGGTTTCGATTGGCCCTGAGCGTTTGACTCGCCCGGCAGGTGGGCCGATCTCGCTCTGTCGCAAAAAGCCAAGGCGGTGTCATCGTAGCCCACGGTGCCGCGGTGGTCGGTTACGCGGTTTACCTACAGGAGGGCCGCCCGGTGTTCGCTGTTCACCGAAACGCCGCCGAAATCACCAGGATCACCAGCGCGGAGATGCCGGCGGGACGGCTGGCGGTCGAGGCCCGGCTAGGCGATGATGGCACGATGACGCTGACGGTCGGCGGCGCGGTTTCCGCCACGGGCAACGCCAGGCTGCGGCGGAAGGCCGCATCGTTCGACGGAAAGGACAAGTCCCATGAGAAGCGCCCTGTGGATCGTCATGGCTCTGAACGCCGCCGGTTCGCTGTCCGCGGACGACGATTGGTGGCAGTTTCGTGGGCCGACCGGAGAGGGGCACACGAGCGCGAAACATCTGCCTCTGACCTGGAGTGAGAACCAAAAGATTGTCTGGAAGACGGCCATCCATGATCACGGATGGTCTTCTCCCGTCCTTTGCGGAAATCA
>JAAYEH010000447.1 GCA_012728855.1 Rhodopirellula sp.
CCTGGCTGATAATTGCAGTGTTGTTATGTTTGGGGACCACGGCGTCGGCCGAATCGCTACCGTGGCCATTTGACATGAAGGTGGAACAGGCGGCCGGCACGGCGGATGGGATTAAGATTGTCACTACAGGCGGCGTATTCGAGTTCCGCCCAGCCTCCGGCGAGGTGTTGCTGCAACAGCGTATTGGGAATCAGCGGGACGTGGCGATCCTGCGGCTGGACCCGGGGCTGCTCATGGGGCTGCGGGTGACCGAGCACGACGGCGAGGCCGTCAAGCTGCGCAGTCAGCCCGGTTTGGACGCGACGGTAACCTGTGATTCCGTGCTTCGTCTCGACAGCGGTCGCGCGGCGCTAGCGGTAACGGTAACGGGGAGCTTTGAACCAGAGTTCTTGCGTGTGGAGCGGCAGGGAGTGTTGGCGTTGGACAACGTCGGCGGGATCGGTGTATACCCGCTGCCTCAAGTGGAGCGCCGACCGACGGTGCAAAAATCGGAGAATGGCTTCAGCTTCAAGGAGGAGATGCCAAGCGGGGGCACGCTGCTGGTCGGCGTCTGCCCGCCGCGGGAGTACAACTGGAAACAGCACGCCGAGGAGCGGATCGTGCATCAGTTCCCGCAACTCGCGCCGGGCGTGTGGATGAGCGACGGGGCCTCGCCGCGAGCGCTGCCGACTGACGAGGAGTTGGCGGCTTGGCGGAAATACGCCAACGTTTTGGTGCTGCACCTGGAGTTTTGGGACGGGTTCGGCGTGCGGCACATCAAGCCGAAGGATCCGGCGCGCTTCAAGCAGGTAGTGGATCTCGCGCACAAGCTGGGCTATCTGGTGCTCCCCTATTCCTCGCCGTATTACTACCAGCCCGCAATGGAACCGGGCGGCAAGCTTCGCTCCGACGCCACGGCCCTGTATCTAGCGGAGGCCAAGTGGCTGCTGGACGAGTACAACGTGGACGGTCTGTACTGGGACGGACAGTTCAACGACATCCTGCAAGCCTGGGAGTGCATCCGCCAGACGCGGAAGTTGTTGGGGAGCAAGCGGCTGTACGTGCATTGCACCACGATGCCGCTGCCCTACTGGGAACTGTATTGCCCCTTCGTGGACACTTGGGCCGACTATCTGCTCCGCGGCGAGGGCCTCGCCTGGCCGACCGTGGATCAGATATACATGCGCTACACCGTCTCGGGCTACAACGTCAGCAACGCCATCGGCGAGTTGTGTTACGATACCTGCCGCGTGGACCGGACGGCGGCCGACTGGGCACTGTGGTCCAACGCGCGGATTCCCTACTGGCCTGGCCGGCAGGTACACGGTGGACGCAAGTATTTCCTCACCGACGATGAGGAAAAGGTCTTCCGGGACCACTATATCCCCGCGGCCGATCGCGTGAAGGGAGCGGCGGACTACGCCCCGCTGGCAGCTCTGGGAAGGCAGGACTGGCTGGCGCGGAAAACGCAGGTGGAGATGGAAATACAGGCGGGGCGGAAGGCATTGGCCGATTATATCAAGACGCGGCGCGAGCAACTCGGCCCCACGGCGGCCGACAACCTCGCGGCCTTCAAGACCGGCGTTTGCTCCGACTGGACTCAGCGACACACCGGCCAGCACGGCATCGGACACCCGCTCGAATATGCCACCGACCAGAACCTGGAAACTTACTGGGGCGCGGACTTTCTTCCACAATGGATAGCCATCGACCTCGGCCGGAGCGAGACCATCAGCCGCGTCCGGGTGCAGACGTATTTCGGCGACAAGCGGTACTACCACTATCGGGTCGAGGTCTCCGGGGATAACCGGACGTGGCGGCCGGTGGCGGCAAAAATGGACAACGCCCCATCGACCGAAAAGGGCGACGAACACCGCTTTGAACCTTGCGAAGCCCGATACTTGCGAGTGACGATCCTCGCCAACAGCGCCAACGACGCGGGGCACATTGTCGAGTTAAGCGCATTCCGCTGAGAACGTGTTTTGAAAATGAGTGTCACTGCCGGCTTGTCCGGCTGTGGAGGGCCAATATCCTAAGAAAACACTGCTGGACAAGCCAGCAGTGGCACCCGATATGGGATATCTTTGGAGTTTCAAAACGCGTTCCGAGGCGACTGGCGATTCGTTCGCGATAGATGCGCCGTACTTGCTGGCGACCAGAGCGGACATGGACGAGCGCGCAAGGCTTGCAACGACCTCTCGAAAGTAATATGGAGACAGCCAGTCGGAAGAGAGTTATATTGCCGCGCGGCAAGTAGTTTCGCGCGCTCGATCGGCATTTTATACATGATGGAGGACTGCTATGTCGCGTTTTTTCGTTTTTCTGCTGTTGCTGCTTCCCAACGCGGCGATCGGCGACGAACAGATCATCTGGCGGATCGGAAAACCGGACCGCGACTGGTCGGAGTTGGCAATCGCCGGCAAGTTTCAGGAATACGCGGCGCGGTTCGGGGGAAAACCGATTGTGTTCGAGGTAGGCCGGAGCGAAGCGGAGAAAGACTGGCCTTTCATCCATCCGGGACCGGACGACAGCGGCTGGGCGATTAGAGGATATGGATCGCGCACGATCGGCTTCGATCTGCCGGAAGCGCCTCGCGGCGTGTTCCGCTTGCGGATCGAGTTCGTTGATACACAGAGTTTCAACCCGCCGCGATACGAAATCACATTGGGCGATCAGACCGTCTCATTTCAACTTCCAAGAGGCGGGGGAGATGGCTCGCTGGCCGACCCTCGGGCAGGCAAGCCGCACAAGATCGAACTGACGCTGCCGGTGCAGATGTTGAAAAAAGGGCGAAACGAGATTTACCTGGCATGCACCAATGGTTCCTGGGTGCAATACGATGCGGTGACGCTGCTGGCGGACCCGGAAGCCATATTGCCGCCGGCCGAAATCGAAAGCATTACGCTCACTCCCAAGCCGTTATTCGTCCGCCGTGAAGGGGAACTGCGGCGGGTGATCGACGTATCCGTGTCGCTGACGGCCCCCGCGTCCGATGTGCGGATGATGGTGGAAGCCGGGGGCAGGAGCATCGATGTTACGCGGAAACAGGGGCCGTCGTTCAGCCTTTTTTCGCGGGAAGTCGGCTTGCCGGATTCGTCCGATCCGGTCGAAATGAAGGTGACTGTCGCAGTGGGCGGCCGGACAAAGAGCGTCGTCGAGACGATTCCGCCGCAGCGCAAGTGGCTGATATTCGCTGCCCCCAGCGCGCACACCGATGTGGGCTTCACCGACATCCAGCCGAAATGCGCCGAGCTGCACAACGAGAACACCGACGCGGCCATCGAGTTGATGAAGCGATTTCCCGATTTTGCCTGGAACTTGGAAGTTTCCTGGCAGGCGGAGAATTACGTCAACTCCCGCCAAGGCGAGCGTCTGGCCGATTTCTTCCGCTTCGCCAAGGAAGGCAGGCTCGGCGTGCAGGCGCTGTACGGCAACATGCTGACGGGGTTATGCTCCGCGGAGGAGGCATGCCGGCTGACGGCTTACGCGCACAAATTGTTCCGCGAACACGGCGTGCCGTTCCAAAGTGCGATGATCACCGACCTGCCCACCCAAGAGGCAACGCTGCCGATGATCCTATCGGAGTCGGGCATCCGCTATTTCAGTTGCGGCGACAATGACGGCCGTTTCAAGCAAATGCCCCACAACCGTCCCTACTGGTGGGAAGGGCCGGATGGAAGCCGCGTGCTGATGATGCAAATGAGAGGCTATGGCCATGCCTACCGCTGGGGCTTGGATGCCGGCGTGGAAACGGCGAGGTGGCGAATTGCGGCGGCCTTGGCGGAATACGACCAGCGGACGGATTATCCATTCGACGCCGTCTTCCTGCACGGGGCCTTCTGCGACAACCTCGCCTTGAATCCCAAACTGGCCGAAGTGTGCAGGGACTGGAACGAACGTTACGCATTCCCCAAGATCATCCTCTGCCGCAACGCCGAGTTTTTCGAGTACATCGAAAAGAAATACGGCGAACAGTTGCCGGCGTATCGAGGGAGCGGGGGAACATACTGGGAAGACGGAGCCGGATCGTCGGCCAGAGAGACTGCCTTGACTCGCAACGCCCAAGCGGCCGTGGGCAACGGCGAGAAGTTCTTGGCCTTGGCCGAACGGATCGGCGGCAAGCC
>JAAYEH010000448.1 GCA_012728855.1 Rhodopirellula sp.
ACGTGGCCTGTTTTGCCCGGCATTTCGGCCGATCGCCGGACCAACTCGGACCGGAGGAGATCCGCCAGTACCAGGTGTACCTGGTCGAGCAGAAGAAAGCGTCCTGGTCGGCCTTCAACCAGGCAGTGTGCGCCCTGCGATTTCTCTACGGAACCACCTTAAGACGCAACTGGCCGGTGACGATGATTCCCTTTGGAAAGAAGCCCAAGACCCTTCCCGCCGTGCTCGGCCAACAGGAGTACGAAAGACTCTACGGCCAGTGCGAACCGCAAGAAGAGGTTCCCGAAGCGGCATCGCTAACGGGCTGGGGTCTGCGGGTGGCGGACATCTTGCGTGCGCATGGGCCGGCCTATGCGGAGGGCCGCGAAACATTGCCGTTGGGATTGCTGGATCATCACCCGCACGTCCATTGCGTGGCACCGGGCGGGGCGTGGTCGGCGGAGGGCCGTTGGATCGCGGCGTCTGAGGGCAAGCAGAAAGGGCGGAAACGGAAGGCGTTCTTTCTGCCGGTGAAGGCGCTGAGCCGCTTGTTTCGTGGCAAGTCCTTGGACGGGCTGAAGAGGCTACACGCACAAGGCCGGCTGAAACTGGAGGGCAAGCGGGCGCACCTGGCCGACCGCAAGGCATTCCAGCGCTGGTTGACTCCGCTGTACCAGAAGGAGTGGGTGGTTTTCTGTGAGGCAGCTCCCAATGGCTGCGACGGACCGGAAGCGGTGCTGAAGTACCTGGCGTGCTATGTGGCCGGCGCGGCGATTTCCGACAAGCGGCTGATCTCGCACGACGGCGGGCGGGTGACGTTCTGGGCACGGGATCCGGGCAAGAAAGGGAAAGGCAAGAGGCGCCGTCCCCGCAGCCTGGACGGCGAGGAGTTCGTCCGTCGTTACTTGATGCACGTCTTGCCTCGTGGTTTTCAGCGGGTTCGTTACTACGGCCTGTTCTCCCACCGGCAGCGTGCCACGCAGGAGCAAGTCCGCGCGGCACTCCAAGGCGTGGATGCGGTGGGTACCGCCGCCGAACCGGCCGTGCCGGAGGCCTCGGAAGCAGAACAGCCCTTGGCGAAGACTTGCTCGGCCTGCGGCCAGGGTACCCTGCAAGCGAGGGTGAGCGCGGAGACGCCGCTGAGCTGGTTTGACGTTCTGATGGCCTCCCCGTACGCCACGGCGGCGGATCGTGCCTGGTGGGAAGACTGCCCCTGTCGTGCGCGTCCGCCGACGAGCGGCCCTCTGACGGAGGTGGTGCGATGAAGCCCTTCGCACAGGACCAGCTACGTCCGAAACGAACCGCTGAGTTGGTTCGGCAGCAGCGGTGTGCGCTGGGGGAGGGGCGGAACCGCGCCCATCGGCACCACCGTCAGAACCCCGCGTGGGTTACCGGCGGAGTGGATGCTTGCACGTCGGTGCGAGCGGCGCTAAAATGCTCTTCGGCGCCGGGGGAAGCGAAGCAAACACCCTAAGCAGGCTAACGCGTCGGGTGGCGGTTTCGTTCAACTGGGTTTCTATCCCGCCCGCTCCAGGATCCTTCGGCGCTGCGGTACTCTGCCGGAGCGGGCGGGATAGAAACCAATTCGTTTTAGGCCGGCCATGACGAACGAACGAACATATCTGCGTGATTCGGAGTGGGCTTCCATAGAAGGGAAGCTCTGTCTCGCCACGGCATTCGTGCCGATGTCCGGCAGCTTCGTGAACGGCACTGTAGTGGCTCTCGATCAAACAACGCCTTACGCGAGTGTGCGGCTGAGGCTCGCTGACTATGATGGCGCCATCGTCGGCTATATCACGCACAAGCTGGATTTTGCGATGCTGTGGGCGGCGTTCAAGGACAACGCTCTCGCGTTGGACGGAGTGCATCGCGAGCCGTCTCTGCCAGGCTGTA
>JAAYEH010000449.1 GCA_012728855.1 Rhodopirellula sp.
ACGTGGCCTGTTTTGCCCGGCATTTCGGCCGATCGCCGGACCAACTCGGACCGGAGGAGATCCGCCAGTACCAGGTGTACCTGGTCGAGCAGAAGAAAGCGTCCTGGTCGGCCTTCAACCAGGCAGTCTGCGCCCTGCGATTTCTGTACGGAACCACCTTAAGACGCAACTGGCCGGTGACGATGATTCCCTTTGGAAAGAAGCCCAAGACCCTTCCCGCCGTGCTCGGCCCGGAAGAAGTCCAACGCCTGCTGGCATGCGTCTACCCCCTGAAGCAACGCGTGATCCTGACCGTGCTCTACGCGGCCGGTCTGCGCCTGGACGAAGCACTGCACCTGGAGGTCAGCGACATCGATGCGGCGAGGATGCTGCTGCGGGTGGCCCGCGGCAAGGGCGCCAAGGAGCGGTTGGTGCCGCTGTCGCCCCGCTTGCTGGAGTGCCTTCGCGATTACTGGCGGAAGCGGAAGGCCAAGGCGTTCTTTCTGCCGGTGAAGGCGCTGAGCCGCTTTTTTCGCGGCAAGTTCTTGGACGGGCTGAAGAAGCTGCACGCCCAGGGGCGACCGAAACTGGAAGACAAGCTGGCGCACCTGGCCGACCGGGAGGGCTTCGAACGCTGGTTGACTCCGTTTCACCAGATGGAGTGGGTGGTTTTCTGTGAGGCAGCACCGCACGGTTGCGACGGGCCGGACGCGGTGCTGAAGTACCTGGCGCGCTATGTGGCCGGCGCGGCGATTTCCGACAAGCGGCTCATCTCGCATGACGGCCGGCGAGTGACGTTCCGGGTGCGCGAGCGCGGGAAGAAGGGCAAAGGCAACCGGCGCGGCGTGTGCAGCCTTGAAGGTGAAGAGTTCGTGCGCCGGTACTTGATGCACGTGCTGCCGCGCGGGTTTCAGCGGGTCCGTTACTTCGGCTTGTTCTCCCACCGGCAGCGTGCCGCGCCGTTCGGCACCACCGTCACGACCGGCTGCGTGTCGTCGGGGGTTTCTGTGCTTGCACGGCGGTGGGAGCGGCCCTAAAATGCTCTACGGTGCTTGGGAAAGCCAAGCGAACACCCTAAGCAGGCCGGGCGTCGCTTGGCGGTTTCGTTCAACTGGGTTTCGATCTCGCCCGCTTCAGGATCCTCCGGCGTTGCGGTACTCCGCCGGAGCGGGTGGGATAGAAACCAATTCGTTAAATATCCGCGGGCGCCGATGCTGCTGGCGCCCCGTGCCGGCGCCTGCGTCGGCCAAATCGTTGGCTGGCCGCCCTCGTTGGGTCCGATGACGCCGGGCTCACGGTGCATCCACCGTGGCACGACAGATGGAACGCCCATCAGGATTGCCTGCCGTTCCCTGGTGCGTTATGATGGCCGTAGGCGTGCTGGGTAACGGTGGCCCATCCGTCTCCCCACAGACTGCAGGCTGGATCGGAGGAGGTTACACGCAATGAAGATCGAAGTTGAACGGGAGCAGGATGGCCGATGGATAGCCGAAGTGCCCGACCTGCCGGGCGTCATGCTTTACGGCCAGAGTCGCGACGAAGCGATTTCCAGGGTCAAGGCATTAGCCTTGCGAGTGCTCGCCGATCGGCTCGAACATGGGGAGAGTGTCCCGGAACTCGATGAAGTGTTTGCGGTGCCGGCATGAGCCAATGGCCGTCAACCAAAGCACGATTGGTGTTGGCCGCCTTGTTACGGATCGGCTGGACTGTCAAACGTCAATCCGGCACATCACACCGCGTCCTCGCTCGTCCTGGCTGGCCGGATTTCACCTTTGCGTTTCATGATCAAGAAGAGATTGGTTCTCGCATGCTGGGACGTATCGCCAAACGAACGGGACTCACCCCGGATGACCTGTAAGATACGGACGAACGTCGAATTGTGGCTCGGTCTGGTTTGTCCGAGCGATCCGTCCGATCTACGCCAATGAGTTGCGCAGTGATCTGGAAGCACAGCACATGAATCGCTTTGTTGCTATCGAACCCGAGTTCCCGGTCGAATATCACTGCGCCGTCTTCACCGCGCGCGACTCCTCGAACTTCTGGCGGACTTGCCCCGCGTAGGGTACCACCGCGTTGAGCACCTCCGCCGGCACGACCATCTGCTCGCGAAACTCGGCTTTGCCGGCGCTGCCTATCCAGGCGATCGGGGGCGTTTCCGGGAAATCGGGCAGTTCGATCCGCGGCGCGCCCTCCGGCAACGAGACCGCCATCATGCGGTTGGCGAAACCGATCATGCCGGCCGGGCTGAAGTAGAGCCTCCAGGCGGCCTGCTTGGGGAGCTGAGTCGTGGCCTTGGCCACCTCTTTCGCATCGCCCAAACCATCGTCACCTTTCTTGGCCGACTCGATCGCTCGCTCCACGAGCCGCTGGTTGACATAGCTGGCCACCACGGTCTCGTCGTCGACCGCCGCCAGGTAGGCCGTCATTTTGCCTCCCGGCCCGAACATGAGTTCCATCATGCGGTCGTAGTTAGGAACCTGGTCCGCATTGGGGAGCCGCGGCATGTTCATCGTCAGTTTGAGGCCGGGCCGGCCGGCCACTTCGGCCTTTTCGACCTCCATGTGGCTCATGATCGAGGGGCGGTCGCCGATGATCTCGTTGAGCTTGCGGATATAGTCGCTGTAGTTGCCAAGGAACTTCTCCGCATCGTCGACCCGCATCGCCACCAGGAAATTGGCGTACAGCGGCTCGCGGGCCTTGCCCACGCCCCAGAGCATGGCCATGCCACGAAGTGCCCCCATCGACGCCTTCGCAATCTTGGCCATCTCTTTGCCCTGCTCGGGAGTAATGCCGTACAAGCCCGGCATCGAACTCATCATCTTCACCGACCAGTCCATCATCGCGTCGGACATCTCCGGGCTGAGCACGCCGCCGGCGGCGAGCATGAACGGTTCGGCGGGCAGACCGGCCAGAACATCCTTCTCGGGCGGCTTGACGGTTGCCAGCCCCCGGGCGAACTCGCCGTCGGGATTGAAGCGGGTTCGCCAATCGATCCGCAGCGAGCCCTGCTTATCCAGCCGCACCGCGCCGGCCGTCATGCGCGTCTCGCGTTGCAGGAAACGGGCGAGGCCGATATAAAGGTCGATTCCCTGAACAGCCTGCTCCGCGGCCGCGGCCGAGGGCACCTTGCCCGCCATCGCTTGACCGCCTGCCTTCTTTGCCGGCTTGTCGCCGGTCTCCGATGACTCCTCCGCTTTGTGCTCCGCGCGCCGCACTGTTTCGATCAGCGTTGCCTTCGCCGTCTCCAAGCCTCGAATCGCGGCGGCGGTGCCGGCCTCAACGCCAGGCCGCAACACCACCAGCCCGACCGCGTGTTCCGCCAGCCACGGCTGGAGCCCGCGCAGATTGCCGGGCACTTCCCCGCCGGACTGGAGCACACGCTCCAAGGCCGCACGGTCTTTGGGCTCGGCAAAAACCGCGAATTTCCCCTTCGGCGCGACCAGATACTTGCGGCCGCGGACGTCGATCTGCTTCGCCGTGCCCTCCGCTTCGCCCGGATGGAACGGCTTGATCAACTGGTCGTAATCGCTTGCCGGCAGGGCGACGATTGCCGCCGGGCGTTTGCCTTCTTCGCCAGGCATGACGATCACCAGCGCGGCACCCTGGCGATCGACCCCTTCCTGGATGCCGGCCATTTGCAGGAGATCGGGCGGAAGGGGCACCTGCATCTGCTCGCCCAGACGCCGGAGCGTCGCCTCCGCCTCGCCGAGCCGCGGGGCAAACACCAACCCCCAGGCGTCGCGAGGAACCATCGCCAGCGGGTCGTCGGCCGCCGCGGCCGGCGCAAGAGCCAGACCGCTCAGAACCAGCAACAACGCTACCCCCGGCCACTTTGTTCGAAACCTCATGTCATGCTCTCCTGTGAAATTGGGAAATCGTCGCCGACACACGCGCCAGTTATTCGCCCGATGCTGCCCGTTCTTTGAATAGTACGGCAGGGGGCCAGATTAAGAGCCTATCCCAAAACCTTGGCGGAGAGGGGGACAGGCACATTTTGCTCCGAAGACTCCGCAAAATGAGCCAGTCCCCGGCGGTTTTGGGATAGGCTCTAAGTGAATCCGGAACACCCCTCCATCGAGGCGTTTTCCGGAACAAAGCCCGGACGCGTGGCAGGCCGAATCGGCACGAAGGCTAACAAAACGGGGACAGGCACCTCGCTAGGACGTATATTCTGCGGGTTTGCGATGGTTCGGCTCGGAGCCAGTCCCCGTTTTGTTAGCGTCTCCAAGGCGCATCAGAGTCGCCTCACACTATGTCGGGCAGATCCAATTCGTTCCAGCGGAACTCAGGGCTTGCCAGGCCTGCAAGGGCGTTGTCGTGGCCGTCATTTCGATGGTTTCGATCCGCGCGCCACGGAGCTGATACCATTGGATCAAGGGAACGGTTCTCGCATGAAACAGTTCGAGCTTGTTGCGAACCGATACCGGATCGTCATCCAACCGGCCCGCGCGGTCGCCGCCGACGTTGGAGCGGAGCCGTGCCAGCACGATTTCGACGGAACACTCCAGTTGTACGACGATACGGACATCAAGCATCGAATGAATCGCCTCCGCCTGGCCGGCATGACGGGGCAGGCCATTGAGCACGATCAGCGTCTGTTCTTCGACAATAGGCTCGGCGAGGAAAGAGAGGAGCACCCGCTCGGCAATCGGAAAGTGCTCATTCTCCAACAGCGCGCCAACCCGGAGCACCTCCGTCAGCATCGCGATGTCGTGACGACTGAAGGGACCACCCGGCCCGTTGCAGACCACCTTGCGGAGGCGAGCCCCGAAGTCGAAGTGGGCGCACCTCGTGCCGTGCAGTCCACGCTCGTTCAATAATTCGCCCAAAGGCGTCTTCCCGGAACTGGTCGGGCCTACGAGGAGCAGGGCAGCCGGCCGGAAAGGCAGCGAGGCTCGGTGGTTCGATTCTTGTGTCATAGACCCTCGTGCAAAGCCTCTTCTCACAGTCGGTTCGAGGAGGTCGTACCTTACTCATACTGGAAGTGCGGCAGCCCGGGAAAGGGGACTGGCTCCGTC
>JAAYEH010000450.1 GCA_012728855.1 Rhodopirellula sp.
GCCTGAGGATGGCTACCTTTTCCTCGGGAGTACGGTTTTTTTGCTTGCGGGTCATGGAAAATCCTCCTCTGGATTTCTATGCTAATCCACAGGTCGCAACTTTCCAGTTTCATTTGAGGCAACACAGAACCTCCTCGGGCACGTAAGAAATGTCGTCCAGCACCCTGCACGCCTGGGAAAAATCGCCGTCCTTGGTCCACTCGCTTAGGACGATCAGACACTCCAGTCCCGCTGTCCTTGCGGATGCCAGCCCCCGTTCCGAGTCCTCGATCACAATGCACTGCTCGGGGACCAGGTGATGCCACCGGATCGCCGTGAGATACGGTTCCGGGTGAGGCTTGGTGTGCTCGCAGTCCTCACGGTTCAAGATGAAATCGAAGTAGCGAAGCAGACCGCTCTTGGCGTGGGCAATATTGAAGTGGTCACGGCGGCTGCTGGTGACGACGCCCATTCGCACCTTGCCATGTAGGCACGCACGTCCTGCGGCAGGCACGGGCCATTTTGAATCTCAACATCCCGTTGAGCAGGTTTGAATTCCATCGGACGATTACCTCAGACGAACCGGTACATCCAAACAACATCCACATATTCGCCTGGACCTCGCTTGACCTCTTTGCTGCCGAAACCTTGCTCGGCGAAGCCCAGCTTCTTGTAGAGCCGGATCGCCCGCTCGTTGGTAGCAAAGACCTCCAGGCAGACCTTCTCGATGACCGGGTTCGCCTCGGCCCAGTCCAGGAAGGTGCGGAGCAGCGCCGTTCCAATGCCTCGCCCACGCCACTGCTTGCGAACACCGATCCCAAAGCTGCCTCGATGGGCGATCCTTCGAAACCGCCCATTTTCGAACCCGAGCGATCCGATGATCGTCCCAGAAGCTATCGCCAGAAGCAGGATCTTGCCCGGATGGTCAAGACGCTCCTGAATCCACTTCCGTTCCTCATCTTGATCCGGCAACTCATCAGGTTCTATCACGAAGAACTCGGTTTCCGCAGCGACAGAGGTGACGTAGGCCAGCATTGCCGCTGTGTCCTCAACTTCGGGAGTGCGGATCACGAACTCTTGCCCCGTTCGGTCGGTGAACGATTGGGTCGGGATCGAGGCCATGAAGATCACCTGGAAATCGGTCGGGGGGGGGCGACGAGCACGACGCTACTCCTGCTACAACAACTCAAGGTGGCCCGCAAACGGCCGCTCGGTGAAAGCATCAACCTGGAACAAAGGAACAACCATAGCGTCCTGAATCCCTCCTGTGGACGGCAAATGGCAGATCAGTATGGAAAGCCGCCCTCGGCAAGACATTAGAACATTCTGCCCGGTTCGCACCAACGCTGCCGCCCACTCATCTGGGGGCAATCCACAACCTCTTCACATGCATCATCTCGCAGAAGTGTCCACTCGAAGGCGAGGATCTGGTTTTGCGTGATTCCGTACATCGGTCGGCCCGGCCGAATCATGACCGAAGAGAACATTGATCTGAATTTGGTTGACATATAAAGTTCTTTGTCGAGCAGGCAATAGGGAGAAACAGCTCCGGCGGAGAATTCCCACCCGCCCTACTACGCGGCCTGGAGCGAGGTGAGGCGCGACGAGCGGAGGATTCGCCGGCTGAAAGGCAAGGATGTCTTTCTGATGTTCGACGTCAGCGAGGGGGCCGACAAATTGATGGCCGGCTACACCTTCTTCCAGCCTTTCCAGCGATCCTGGCCGCCGCATAACCATACCGACCAGGAAGAGATCTACATCTTTCTCAACGGCCATGGGGCGATGGAGGTCTACTCGGAGGAAGAAACGAAATCCTTCGTGTATTCGGTGGAAGCGGGCGACGCCGTGACCATCCCGATCCTCAATTACCATCCGGTCTTCAGCCAGGAGGATCCGCTGGAGTTCATCTGGTGCATCGCGGGGGCCCGATACTGGGTGGGCGACAAGAACAAGGATTTCATGACCGGCAAGATTTCGGAACTGACCACCTGATATCGTCGCGACGAGACCTTCCAACTTACCATCGCAAGACGATTGGCGAGTTTTTCTCCATCCGTCTGCGAAAAAAGAAGTAGCGCCCACGGATAGAGACATACGGATAGAGACACACGGATCTCAGTTCGTGGTTTTCCGTTCCAGCAATGCGCGAAGCCGCGCCGCTTGTTCCTCAGTGAGCCCGGCTGCCACTTCTTCCGGCGTCAGCCCATGAAGCCGCTCTTCCGGTGCCAACCCCTGGAGCCGCTCTTGCGGCGTCAGCCCGCTGAGCCGTTTCTCGACGGGAGTCGCTGCCAGCACGCTAGCCAACAGAGCCTCTTCCAATTCCCCCAGGTATTCCGAATCTGTGTGTTGCATAGCAAAGTCCTCGCCGAGGCTGCGGAATTGATGCACCTGCTGCAGCATATAGCAGAGTAGCGCCACATGGCCGCTACGGGTCAACTGTTCCATTATACCCTGCCGACGCTTCAAAAAAACGCGGCTTACCAATGACAGCACGGCCTCGCCGCGCTCGGCCATCACGTCGGTCTCCACCAAATAGGTTGCAAAGCGAAAACCGCCGAGGCAGAAGATCCCGGGCTCAATTTCGCCGACCTCGCCGCCCAGCGACTCCAGTTCGGTGCGGAGTGCCTCGTTGAGCGTCGGAGCGACGACGATCAAGGATATATCGGCATGGGGGATGCGGTCCACCTGCTGGCTGTGCCACAAGAAGGCACAGCCAGCCAGTTGCGCCAAGTCGCCGCCTTCCAGCGCGTCGGTCGGGCCTTTGAACTCGATGAGGGTAAAGCGGTTCAACAGGGGCAGCAGCGAGATTAAATCCCGGCGGCCTGCTTCCGAGACTTCGCCCATCTCGCGACGAATCAGCAGAATATCCACGCAGAGCGGCAGCTTGCCGACCAGCACCTCCTCATGCACCGTGTAGGCAGTGGCCAGCACATGGTCCAGTAACCTGGCCAACAGCGGATGCCAACAGGTACGAGTCTTGCCAAGTTGTTCGGGAGATCCACCCCCGCTGGATGGTTCGGGGTCGCTCATTCCCCCAGTGTAGCCTGGCGGCGTTAGAGGTGTCTATCCGCCATCGGATTGTTGCGCCCTTCGGATTGGAGTGGAGCACATGGAACGAAGGATACTTGCAGGAAGTGCTATTGGGAAAATGACTTGAGCTGCAATCGCCCTGCCCGGCGAGTCTGCCTCACACGTTCCAGCACACGGCGAGCGTCGGGGTTGTCGGGAGCCAGGCGGACCGCCTCCTCGAATTGCGCGAGGGCTGCGTCGAACTGTTTCTGATCCAAGAGCGCGCCGTCCAAATTCAGCCGCACTGTTGCATGATGAGGAGCACGGCGAGCGGCTTCGGCAAAATATCCCTCGGCAGCCGCGTAATCGCCGACGGCGCTCCAGTAGAGTCCGATGCTGTTATAGACCTCCCAGAAATCGGGGTTGGCCGCGATTGACTTACGAAACAAGGCGATCGCCTCCTCGTGGCGTCCCTGGTCCAGATAGATCAGCCCGAGGTTGTTCCGGCCGAGAAAGTCCCGATCGTTTTTCGCAATCACGTCTTGCCAGAGAAACATCTCGTCGATGCAGAGCGACGATTGCCGAATGGTCTGAGAAGCCAGCCCCGCTAGGACGGCGACGCCCACCGCCAACACCGCCGTCCGCCAGGCCGGGTTCCGATCGGCGAACTGCCGGAGCTTTGGGACAGCGACGCCGGTCAGCAGCGCGATCACGGCGATGATCGACTGATATTGGTAGTGATCGGCCACGAAGGCATATCGCCAGAAGTAGACGTCCACCAGGCCCAGCGCGGGCGCGAGCGTGAGCAGGTAGAACCCCAGTGCGGCCGCCAACGGCCTCCCTCGGCCACGCCGCCCGTACCAGGCAATCGCCACTGTCGCCACCAGACCAAGGACCGGCAGATAGGTTGAGAGCCGGTTCGGGTCCAACTGCCAGCGCGGATAGACAAACGAGAGTTGCAGCGGCGTCACGGCTTTCCAGAGGTAGAACCAGAACGCACAGCCGCCGGTCGCGATTCGCAGCAGCAACGGCTGGTCCCGGACCAATTCCATTCCGATCGCCCGTTGCTGCTGGAACCAAACCCCGATCAGGCCGAACAGGACCGATAGGGCGAGGTATGGTGCGGTTTCCAGCACATCTTGCCAGCCGACCCGGCCATGTGTCCACGAGCGATAGCCCAACAGCAGCAAGGGCAGTGCGATCAGTGTCGGCTTTGCGGCGAGCGAAAGGGCATAGAGCGCCAGCGAAGCCGTGAGCCAGCTCCGGCGGCGGGTCTCCTCGAAATGCAGAAACGCTCCGAGAGAAGCGAATCCGAGTGTGGCGGCCAGCAGCGACTTGCGCTGGCAGATCCAGGCCACCGCATCGACGTTTACCGGATGGACGACGAAGATCGCCGCGGCGATCCAGGCGCCGGGCACCTCAAGCCGCCGCAGCAACCGCCAGAGAAGAATGGCACAGAGGGCATGAAGCAGCACATTCACGGCGTGGTAGCCCGCCGGCGAGAGGCCCCACAGGCGCCACGCGAACCAGAATGTGCTGTAGGTCAAGGGGTAGTAGTCAATCGGCTCGGAGGTGAACCAGAACCGGTAGAGCCCGTCGGATGCTCGCAAGAGTGGGTTGTGGACGATGTAGATGTAAATGTCGTCCCAGATGAAACCGCCGCCCAGCGCAGGCCAATAGGCGGCCACGGCCAATCCCGCCAGCGCGGCTGCCGAGGCCCATGGCGAGACCGCGAGATTGCCGTTCGTCCGCACGCTTCTGGGCAGAGGGGACTGGCGCTTCTGATGGCCGGGTTTGCCGAAACTGCCCCTCTTCGTCATGGATTCTGATCGCACGCGATGCGAAAAGACCAAGGGCGAGGGCTTGTTTGCCCATGCCCTTGATCCGTTGATGCTGCCTCGACAAGATTCCCCGACGGAAAGACAAAGAACTCAGCGACCGTCGAAAATACCTTCATGTAGGGCGGAATTCATTTCGCCTCCTGCGGACTGCAAATCCGCTTCACACTCGCAATCTCCGGTTTGTCCTTCGACAGGTGCCTAATTGAGGCCTGTCGTCGGTTCGGTGTTTGGACCGTCGATTGTCGAAGCCGCTCGCCAGAGATTGAGGTCGATGGTCTCCGAGACAAACTTCACCGAGGCATCGCCCATCGTGGCATTCACTCCGCCCGGATGCCGGCTCCGCGCGGCGTAAACGCCCGCCTGCGAGCTGCTCATACACTCATGATTCAGGGTCAGTTTGTCGTTGATCGGAAGAATCGTGTTGAACAAGTATTCCCAACCCGAGTAGGCGCGGAACCAACTGTAACCGCGTCCACCTTCCTCGTTGCTGGTGCGAACGACGCCATCCGTGCCGGTCTGGCAGGACGCGTACGTACAGGCTCCGCGGCAAACCCACGGCTCATTGATCTTGCATTCCGACGCCATGAGTGTGTTGGAGGTGCCGTCCGTAATATCGGCCATTCTCGGCGACTTGGCATCGAGCGTATGAACGTCCCAGAAGAAGCCTCTGGTGTTCGCCGTGGTGTAGGCGTGGTTATCTCGCGCACCTCCATTGCCGACGTAATTGGTGGGAGCCCAACTGGTCGAGCAACGAGCGTCGGAATAATCGCTCGGACAGCGATACGCAGCCAGATTGATATTCCTCAGCGTGGTGCCGGGCGCGACGTTGTAGAACTGCAGAGCGGACCAGTTGATTTGGTCGTAGACCGCCTGCTGTTCCACGTAGGGGAGGATACGAGCCAGCCAGGAAAGGTGCTGGGTGCTCCAACTGTTGATCCCGGGGATGTTGAACCGCAGCGATCCCGGCGGGAACGCATTGTAGGTGTCGTGGTAGTTATGCACGGCCAAGCCGATCTGCTTGAGATTGTTCGTGCATTGTGCTCGCCTGGCAGCTTCCCGGGCGGCCTGTACCGCCGGCAAGAGCAGCGCGATCAAGATGCCGATGATGGCGATCACAACGAGCAGCTCCACCAGGGTGAAGCCGCGCCGGCGCTTGAACGAAAGCGACATGGAACTGTCCTCCTTTAACCGAAAAACTTACAGTAAACGATGATTCAAACCTCGCATCAGCAAACCCGTCGATTGGGATCGCTCAAGCGCGAGTCACACGCCTCACCACTGCTCCGTTGAATTCTTCCTGCAAAGCTTGCTAGGGCTGCAAATCGAAATCCTTGGTATTCTCTCCGGGCGAAAGCTCGGCGGTCAGTCCCTCGCCTTGGCTGTACTTCTCGGGGATGAGTTGCTTGACCTCGTCCACTTCCGTACCTGTTTCGGGATCGGTCTTCTTTCCCACGACTTGGGTGGCGGAAACGATGACCCGGTACGATCCTGCCTGGAGTCCGGCGGTTGTGGGAATCTGATATTTCCCCCCTTCGATTTTTGCCGCGGCCGGATCGCTGACCGTCTCGCCAATCGCGTCAAATCGAATACTGCCATTCTCGACAGGAGTCCCGGCGAACGACACACTCCCGCTTACCGCGGCGGGCACCCCACCGTCGCCGCAGCCGGCCACGCAACAGGCGCCCACAGCCGCGACCAGAACCAGACTCCACTTCTTCGTACCCGCAAAACCATGCCGAACCAAGACTGAAACCATCCCTCACTCCTCCCAGATTTGACGATAATCATTAGTGCTTACATGTCAACGGACCGGCCGAGGGCATGTGCCGTTCGCCCGGGCTGGAGCGTTCTCTCGAAGCTAATTCCCCGCCGCCGGAGTTCCACCCGGTAGCTTTCCCGCCAACTGCTCCAGTTCTTCCGCCTTCTTGATGATTGCATCCCGAGCGGCACCGCTATCGCTCATTGTTTTGATCTCCTTGGCGACCGACTCCATCTCACTGTAGATCGGCTTCTGCTGCTCAGACGCGGCGCCGTCCGCTTGGGCCAGTGTTTCGAGGAGACTGTCGGCTAGCGATCCGGGAGATTCGGTTGCTTTGAACTCGCCCACCATTCCACGCACCGCTTCAGCAAAGCCAACATCTGCCGCCTGCGGCGGTAGTGCGTTTGGGTTGGTGGTTTCGCCGCATCCGGCGATCCCTAGCACACAGCAAACCAAAGAGAAATACACGGCATTCTTCATCAATAACCTCCAAATGGTGCGAGCCGGGCCTTCGAATCCAATTCTCAAAACGCATAAATCAGACAAAACCTCACCTTGCACCCGAGCGTACCGGGGCAAGGTGCAAACCATCGTTACGTCAGATCGGCGCATGTCTTTAAGCCGTCGCGCACGCTTGCTCAGAACTCGCCGAGCGTTTCACCACCCTGAGTGGTGAGCAAGGCACGCCAGGTGATCGCGTTGAGTGTCGAACTCACGAAGCGAGTGCTGCCATCCGCCATCGACACGTTCACGCCCCCAGGATGCATGCTTCGTGGGGCAACACCGCCGGTGCCGTCGCCGCCGCAGTCGTAGCAGGAGGTTTGGTCCCCCGATGTCGATGAACCGCAATACGGTGGACAGTCGTAGTAATTCGTCTGACCATTGGTGTACAGGTTCGGCGTAACAATTCCGTAAGGGTCGGCCGGATTGTAAGTCGCGAGGACCGTCCGGGTGTGCGGGCTGAAGGTATTGCAGGCAACTCGCCCCCACGCTCCTCGGCAGTCTGCGGCCCCCTCCTGGCCGAGAATCTCGGAGAGCATGACGGTATTTGCGGTGCCGTCCTTGATATCATTAAGCCCTTGCGACACCCAGGGACGGAACGTGAACAATCCCCGCGTCCTTCTGCTGTCAAAGCCGGCTTCATTCGTTGTGCTGGTGTTCTCGTTCGTGTATAACCCGCCGGCGCGAGCTGCGTAGTTGCCCTTCGAATACCGGCCGTTCAGCTGATCTGTAGCGGTGGTCGGCCCCACGGTAGCCAGAAGCTTGGCGCTGGGGTAGCGGTACGTGGCAATGTCAGTCGACGTTACTGGCTGGTTTACAGGATCATCCGACGGAAGATTGAAATTGTACTTGTCGTACAACGCTTGCTGTTCGAAGAACGGCAGCGCCAGGGTAACCCACGTCGCGCCCCAACCCGGAAAACGGAACGAACTATTGTCAACGCTGGCCGGCAGTGTCCAGATTGCCGCCGGCATGAAGGTTCTGTGCGTGTCGTGGTAGTTGTGCAGTGCCAGCGCCAACTGTTTGAGATTGTTGGTGCATTGCGATCGCCGGGCCGCCTCGCGGGCCGCCTGCACGGCCGGCAAGAGCAAGGCGATCAAGATACCGATGATGGCAATAACGACCAGTAATTCGACGAGCGTAAACGCTCTACGTGGGCGTCTGGCATTCGCAGGATGCCGTCCCGTAAACCCGAAACTCATCGTCGCACCTCCAACAGAAAAAAAGGAATAGAAGATCGCGCTACAAGCTTGCGGCCTGGAGAAGACCGCACAAGCACCTCTCAGGATGAAACCGGCACGGCAGACGAGGCAGTGCTCCTCAAAAAACCGCCTGCCGACAACTCATCTCACGTCGACTCGGCCCCGCACCAAGTCCGGTATTCGCCCCTCTTCTCTGCTCACATTCCAGCCTCACCTTACAACGGAAGTGCTGCCCCCACAATAGTCCTTTATGACTAGAATCAAATACACAATTCGATGGGACACAGCGATTGTGGAGAGAGTGGTAATCCAGTCTGCGGCGGATCGTTAGGATTTCGCGGATTTGCTCCTTTAGGGAGGTCTTCGCGCTGGATGGCTTTCATCAGGGAGTTCGGATCCAGATAGACGCGGAGTTGTCGATGCATGCTCTGGCGCCACAAGTCGACCGCCTCGGCGGAGACTTGCGTTCCTTTGAGATGGAGTGTTTGGAGATTGCTGAGGCTGCGGAGGTGCTGCAAGCCTGCGTCGGTTACAGCCGTGTCGGTCAGGTCCAGCAAGGTTAGCGATTGGATTTCCGCCACCCGTGGGAGTCCTGCGTCGGTCACTTGGGTTTGATTGAGGTAGAGCCACTGCACGCCCGGTAGGTTTTCGAGCACGGCGAGGTCGTCATCTCCGCATCGTGTTTTGGAGAAGTCCAGCGATACAACCGTGCCGTCCTCAGCCCGCTGGCGAACGTAGCCTGCTGTCTGCAAGGCGTCGATCCAGTCACGGCCTTGTTGATCCCTGAACAAGTTGACCACTGCGGCGAAATCGCAGTTCGTGCCGTCCAGGTGCAGCGATTGCAACCGCTTCAGCCCCTGGAAATGCATCAGACCGGCATTGTCGAACTGGGTTCTTCGCAGCGAAAGAAGTCGCAGATTCGCCAGGCCGGAGAGATGCTTCATTCCGGTGCCGGTCACCCGGGTCTCGTCCAGCCATAGTTTCTCGAGCTTCTTCAGACCGGCGAGATGTTTGAGCCCTCGATCGGAAATCGCTGTTTCGTTGAGCCAGAGCCAGCGAAGATTCCTAAGACCTTCGAGATGCATGAGTCCCGAATCGGTGACCTCCGTTCCGGTGAGGATGAGCCACTGCAGGTTGGGCAGCGATCGCAGGACGGACAGGCCGTCGTCGGTGACCGGGATCCCATGATCGACGAAAAACTCCGCACCGGGAAATCCTTCGATCAGGCGGCCACCGACCAAGGTTACTCCGTGGACTGTCCCCAGAAAATCCATCCCGAGGATGGATCGCAACCAGCGTGGCCCTGCCGGTGTTGTGGAGGCGAGAGAGCCATCGGCGGCGTACTGGCAATCGTAGAACGACCAACCGCCCATTCGCTGAACGCCGAGGACCGCCTTGGATTGCACCTTCGCCCGCTGCATTTGAACGGCGAACCACCCCCCTCCGGCCAACAAGGCTGCGGCCAAGGCGGCGACAGCCACCAACAGGAGGGGACGCCGACGGGGTATCCGAGGCTTCGATAGCTCAGGCATTACGATCTCGTCAGGGGAACGCCGAACTTCGCTGATAAAAAACCCAGCGACGAACTCTCGGCTTCGCGCTGGATCAAGAAACGATCCTTCTCTTATAGGATAGATCAACGGTGAAGGTATCACGCGCAGCGGCAGCTTGCCGACCAGCACTTCCTCATGCACCGTGCAGGCGGTGGCCAACACATGGTCCAGCAGCCTGGCCAACAGCGGATGCCACCAAGTACGCGTTTTGGCGGGCTGATCGGGAGATCCGCCCCCGCTGGATGGATCGGGGTCGCTCATGCCCCAGTGTAGACTCGCGGCAGTAGCGCTGTCCATCCTTCCTGGGATTGGCGCAACGTTGGAAGAGAGCTGCCACCTCGGAATCGCAAGACGATTGGCAAGTTCCTCTTCATCCGTGTGTCTCTAACCTCGGGTGCGTCGGGCCTGGTGCGAGGAGAGAATCGGGCGACGACTTCCCCGTTCCGACCGACAACGAACTTCTCGAAATTCCAGCTAATCTTGCCCGCCCCAACCGGCTTCGTGTCGAGTGCGGTCAGCGTCTTATACAGATCACAGGCCCCGTCGCCGTTCACCTCGACCTTGGCA
Organism: Rhodopirellula sp.; assembly: GCA_012728855.1. Taxonomy (GTDB): domain Bacteria; phylum Planctomycetota; class Planctomycetia; order Pirellulales; family Thermoguttaceae; genus JABWBD01. Next base: position 10,412 of record JAAYEH010000450.1, read on the forward strand.
AACATGTCGAACTTCACGCCGTAATTGACCCGGCAGAACTCCCTGATCTCTTCTGCAGTTCCTGGCTCCTGGCCGAGGAATTGATTGCAGGGGAAGCCAAGGATGGCCAGACCGTCTTCGGCGACGATGGAATGTACTGATCTCGCCCGAGCCGCCGAAAAGCGGCTCAAAAACGCCTCCTATCCCAGTATTTGGAAGACTCGACTGCGACGACCGGGGTGTGCTCTACTTGCGAGGCCGCCTTTGCCGCTATTACCAGAAACAGCTTGCCCGAGAGGCTGTTTCCGACCTTCCGGGTGTCGTCGAGATTGTGAACCAAACCGAGGTGGTCGGCGGGGCATTCTCCATTCCCGCTCTGGCCTGAAACCTGGGTGCCCACCTTTTACCGGGCGACATTCTCCGCTTGGGCAGGACTCGCCTTGTCGTCGAGCGTGAAGAGACCGCTCTTCGCCCCTTGCCCGTTCAAGGAAGAATAGCAGCCAGCGAGTTTCGCCTTCGTTGATTGTCGTGGGGAGCCCACCTTGCTCGACGAATTGCAGGAGTTGGACTGCCCGCTCGACGTGACGGTCGTGGTGACGACGTTGGTCGAGTATTTTCAACTCTCACTTGTCGTGATGAAACGGGTTGCCCTTCGCCCGTAACCTCTCTAAAGGGGTTTCCCTGCCGTACAGCTTCACCAAATTCCAAGCTCCGTGAAGGTCGCTAAGAAGACGCTCGAAGACCTCACCCAGTTGAGCATTGCTGCTCCGCAAATGCTCCTTCTCGAATATCTCACGGAGGTATACCCCGTAGTAATTGCAGACATCGAAAGGCACGAAGTCTTTCTTCTCTGTCGGCTCTGTTTTTGCAGGCTCCCGCCTTGCCGTAGTACCCTTCTTGGTCACCCTCTTCGTGGTGATCTTCTTCGCTGCCTCTTTCGTGATCTTCTTCTTGGTCATCATCCCCGCCTCCAACTTCTAGCGGTTTAGCCTCTTCCAACAATGATCTCACACTAAGCTCCGTCTTTCCCGGTTCCTAGCTTTCCACCCACCGGCAGGGTACTGACAAACCGCAAGTTATGAAATCACGTTCGGATTCGGGCTTCATGCACTCGCATGTCTGGTGTGGACAGCATTCACCCCAGTAGTTCTCGGGCAAGAAAGAGACTTCAACGCCTAGCCAAGGAGACGGGGATCATGGTCAACAGCAGCACAAATATCAGCAATCGGGCTTTCACTTGCGGTACTCCTTATCCTGCGTCCTCTTCCTCGAATGTTTGAGGCTCGAAACGGGCCTCATTCTATCAGGAGGGGGAGGCGCTTGGTCGAATGCCGAATAACGCCTAATTCGAGAAGGAGAAAATGGAGGAGGAGCATCACGATGAGCCGAGTCGAACAGGCCGTTTCTTGCTTTGAGAGCGGATTCAACTGTTCCCAGGCAGTCCTCTCGACCTACGCAGAAGACTTTGAGCTTGACCAGGGAGCTGCCCTGAAATTGGCTGCCGGGTTCGGTGGCGGGATGGGCCGGAAGGCACGCACTTGCGGGGGCGTCACCGGGGCGTTGACCGATGCCAGCTAAACATGAGCAGCCGGGCTGCTGCTACTACTTCTCCACCACCCAGATATTTCGGAAATGGACCGGATTGTGGTGATCCTGCAAGAACAGAGGCCCGGGCTCGGTAGACTCGGTCTTGAGAGTGCCGCCGGGCGTCACGTCGGGCAATTCAAGGTTCTCGTGAATCGCCACACCGTTGTGCAGCACGGTTACCTTGGCATTTTGCGTCTTCTTGCCCTCGGCATCGAATTTCGCCGCGGTGAACTCGATATCGTAGGTTTGCCAGGAGAGGGGCGGCAGGCACATGTTCACCCGAGGCGGGGCGGCCTTATAAATGCCGCCGCACTCGTTGTCGCGCCCTTCCAGACCGAACGAATCGAGGATCTGGATCTCGTAGCGACCTTGCAGGTACACGCCGCTGTTGCCGCGGGCCTGACCGAGCGAGCAGGGCATGAAAGGCGATCGAAACTCGAGGTGGAGCCGGAAATCCTGGAACCTCTCCTTGCTCTCGGTGCCGACCTCCAGCAGCCCGCACTCGGTCATCTTCCCATCGACGAAGTGATCCGTGCCGCTACCGTCGAACAGGACAGTCGCGCCGGCGGGCGGTTTGGCTTTGGCGCTGGGGCTGACGCGATCGACTTTCTTAAGCGAGCCGAGTTGCTCGCCGTTGGCGTTTTCAATCGCCAGCACGCTGCCGCGGATCGTACCGGTAGCCCTACCGTCTGCGGAGACAAAAGTGGTCACCCCGTCGATGGTTGTGCCCGTGGCGTGGATCTTCTGGGATACGTCGCCTTTGGCGCCGGGGAGCCCTCCGGGGTAAGCGACGACGTCGAACTTGCCCTGCCCGCGTGCGATCACCTGGACACCGTAAGTGACCTGGCCCTCATCGGTCGCCACCTCGCCGAGATACTCCCCCTGGATCGCGAAATCGCTTCCGGCCAAGGCCGGATCGGTATAGGTCGGTTGGTCCTCCGCCGCCAGGGCGAAACCCGCCACGGTTGCGAGCACTACGGTCAGGCACGTTCCAAGCTGCTGAATCATCGTTGCACCTTTCTTTGTGGGAAAAACCGCCGCGGGAGAGAACTCCCCCTTTGCGCAGAATAACTTCGGGGAAGAACGGATTCAAGATGGCATCGGCGAAAAGAAGGTCTCACGCAAAGGCGCAAAGTCGCAAAGAAGAGAAGAAACACGGGGTCAAATGACCCGAGGATTCTACTGCCCGTGTATCTCTTCTTCCCTCAACCTTCTTTGTCTCTTCCTTTGCGTCTTTGCGTCTTTGCGTGAGGCTTGCTTTCTTGACAGAAGGGAAATTCTCAGACTTCGATCGGCCAGAACAATCCACAGGTGGTTCCGCCGTCTACGGCGAGCACCTGTCCGGTGATGTATGAAGCCGCATCGGAAGCGAGGAAGAGAGCGGCCCCGACCATATCCTCCGGCCGGCCGATCCGCTTCAGTGGTGTATTCTCTTCGCGCCATCGCTCGAGGTTTTCGTCCTCCCACAGCCGCTTGCCCATGTCGGTGAGGGTAAACCCCGGGGCGATCGCGTTAACGCGGATGCCGTGCGGGCCCCATTCCATCGCCAGACAACGCGTCATCTGGCTCATGGCGGCCTTGCTCATCGCGTACGGGGCGACCCGCTTCAACGGCCGAACGCTATTGATCGAATCGATATTGATCTGGCAGCCGCGCCCGGCTGAAATCATCTGCCGCCCGACCGCCAGGGAGAGCAGAAACGCGCCGCGAATGTTGATGTTGGTAATGAAATCGTAGGTCTCCTCGTCGAAGTCCTCCACCTTCTTCCGCCGGTTCACTCCGGCGCAGTTGACGAGCGTGTCGATCCTTCCAAAACGATCGACGACGCTGTCCACCAGTGCCCGACCCGCTTTCGAATCGGCGGCGTCGCAGACGATCGGCACGACCTCGCCTTGCGGCGGACCGATTTCCCGGGCGGCGGCCTCCAGCGTAGCCGCTTCGCGACCGGTGATGACGACGGTGCTGCCGCGGGCGGCGAACCCCTGGGCGATGGCCCGCCCAATGCCACGGCTGGCCCCTGAAATCAGGACCACCTGGTTTTCGACCGAGAAGAGTTTGTCGACCATGGCAAGGAAGCTCCTGCGAGGGTATGGGTTCTTTGGTAGGGCTAATGCCGGTCGAGGGCAGACTACGCCGGTCGGCCACGCCTGTCAACCAACTGCCGCGACGCCGCTGCGCGGCGGAGGATTTCCGGCTCGTCAAGTGGATTCGGCCAATGGTGCGAAAGGCACATGGGCAAGCGCACCTTCACCGGCGCCGCCATCTTGGCATCGGAATTGAACACGTAAAAGGTCCCCTTGGGCAAGGCCGGCACGTCGTCTCCACTGCCGCCGCGGAGATGAATCTGCTCGCGGACGACTTGAATCGCGGCGGGCGATCCGGCCTTGCCGTAGTAGTGCGTCGAGCAGTTGCCGATCATCGTATTCTCGATTTCCCTGGGGTTCTGGGTCGCCAGCACCAGGCCGAGATGGTATTTGCGGGCCTGAGCCGCCAGACGCATCAGGCTCGGCTTGCAGGCGGTCGAACCGCCGGAAGGAACGAAATCTTTCGCCTCGTCGATCACCAGCAGCCCACGCAACGGCCGGCCCGCCGCGCCGGGGCGTTTCTTGATCCAGGAAAACAACGTCATCGCCAGTTGGTTGAGGAACTGCCGCTGCGATTCCAGGCCGAGGCCGGCAAAATTGACCACGGAGATACGGACCTTACGGTTGCCCGGCACATCGCCGAAGAGCAAGGCGGGATCCATCATCGTGCCGCCGTCGCGGAGCAGGACGTTGGTTTCGACTTCGACTTTCAAGCGATCGGCCATGTCTCTGGCATGTTTTGCTTCGTTTTGCACGCCGGGCCCGGCGCCCTCGGGCATGTCTTTCAGGAACCGTACGAAATCGTTTAACGTCCCGCCTCCATGGTGCGCGAAAAACCGCAGTGCGGAGGAGAGGATCCCCAGCTTCAACGCGGAACTCGCGCCGGCCCCCGGCGCGACGATCTTCTGAAGCGACTCCCGCACCATTTCCACCGTGGCGGTGAGTTCATCGGGGTCGTCGGCCACCGCGGCCAGATCGGGGAGCGGCTCCAGGCACAAGGGATTACCCGCCTCCCGGCCGGGCGTCCAGACCAGCACTTCCGTCTCGGCGAAGTAGGCGTCGGCCTTGGCAGCGTCTCCCGGCAGCCAGTTCTCGGGCGATTGAGGCCATCGGTCGCCCAGCGTCACCAGGTCGTTGGCACAGTCGATCACGATCGAGGGGATTCCCAACAAGGCCACTTCTTCCACCAACCGCCGAATCAACACCGTCTTTCCCGATCCCGCCCCGGCCAGGATCACCGTATGCTTCTCCAAAGCGCTGACCGGCAAGCAAACCGGTTCGACCGGCCTCTCGCCGATCCACCGCCATCCCAACGTGAGATTCGTTGTCGCCGGAGCATCCCGGGGCGACGCCGGCGGGCGTGACTCGCCGGTGGTCACCGGTCGCGGCATAGTCGGAATCACCGGCGACGTCTCCGCCCTCTCCGCAGCAACGGCCGCCGCGGCGCCACTGCCGTCATCTGACGCCGCTTCCGAATTGCCTCGGTCTTGCGCAGCCTGTGTCTCCGCGGAACACAACCGGCCGGCGGCCAATCGCATCACGTCGAGTTGGGAAACGGGGCGGCGGTGACGAAGCCAATCGAGCAGATCGGAATCGTTCTCTTCATCCAGCTTCGCCAGCGCCCAGAGAGTCCGCAACGTTTCCTCGTCGGGAACCAGGAAGACGCCGCCCGCCTCATCGAACTTCTTGACGAGTTGGCCGGTGATCGGGCCTCCCGGCAGGGCGGAAGCTCGCAGAACAGCAAGGTGGCGAAAGCCCAGCCGCCGGTCGATTCCCGATTGGATCATTGCGGCGTTGAGCCGCGCCTGAAAAGCGCGGGCGTTGGCCCGCTCGATCGCCCGCAGACAGAAATGCTCCTCGCGTTCTCCCTCCTCGTGATGAATCAGGCGAATACGAGCGTGCAGCGGCCGGGTCGTCTTGCCGCCGTGAAAATCGACGTCGACGACTGCTTCGATGTTCAGCGGCAGTCGGCTTTCGCGGACCAGGCATCGGCATGCAGTTTGCAGAAGAGGCGCCAGCCGCGCGTCGTCCGCCTTTTCGTCCAAGAGCTGACTTACGGCCGCTTGCGAACGGTACTGGTCAAACCGGGCGTCGAGCGACGGGAAGCGAGGGGTGGGTTTCTTCACACCAACCGCGGTTTCCCGCGGGCTGAACTGATGCACTTCGGTCACTTCGCCTCGATCGAGACAGTGCCGCACGTGCTGATAGCCGAACTTCAAGAGTTGCCGCGGGGAAACGCCCTGCACGCCCTCGAAAGCCGCGGGAGCAAAAGGCCAAGTGGGATAGGGAGGACGGAAATCGGCTTTCCTATAGGCGGGCGTGAGCCGCGAGAGGAACACGGCCTCGGCCTGCTCACGGCGGTTGATCCCCTGGAGGTAGCGGGCCGGTTCGTAGCGGTCGAGGTTCGTTGCCAGCGCCACGTGTTGCGAGAGTTTGTCCCAGGTCGTTTCCAGGCAGGAGACGACAATGAGGGTCCGCTCGGTAACGTCGCGGAGCGCACCGAGTCCCGCGGCGATCTTCTCGATAATGCTCCGCGCCACCCGAATCTCCTCGTCGGCGCCGTCGAAATCGGCGCCCCCCGCCGCGATATTCAAATGGGTGACAATCGGATCAAGCTGGTCCAACGCCAGGACCGTGGGACCGGCGAGGCTCATCAGCCAGGAGAGGGCTGCGACGATCTCCAGCGGTCTTCGCACGGGCGCGGTGAATCCCAGGGATCGTTGCGTCTCTTCTTCGATCGGATGCCCTTGCAGCCAGGTGAGTCCCGTGCTGGAAACCTCGAAATCCTCGGAATTCAGCGCCATCAAGGCGCGGATGACATCCTGGTGCTGGAGGGTCTCGCGCGGATGTTTGCGCCCCAGCGCGCCCAAAAGTTTGCGGGTGACTTCGGCCAGTTTCTCCGTCTTCACCTGCCCGAGCCTCTGGACGATCTCGGCGGCCGGTTCCCTGGTCTTGAGCGTGCCCAGAAAACGCTCCAAGACCCACTGGAACTGAAACCGATCCGGTCCGCATTCCTGCTGCAGTGAACCGAGGTAGCCCAGCAACACCGTCTCCCAGAAATCGTGGACGTCCGTCATATCGACAAGCACGAAAGCGATGCCGCGGTCCAAAGCCATGCGGCGAAGCACGGACACGAGATGAGTCTTGCCCGTCCCGCCGCTGCCGACGATCGGCCAGCCCAGTGGCGAGAGACGCTCGGGGCTGCCGCCGAGGTCGGCCAGCTTTTCGGCCAATTCGTTCCGCAATTCCTGCTGCAGGGCGGGAACGTCGTGGAGCTGATCCATCCAGACGCTCTTCAGATGCACGGTCCAATCGAAATCGATCGCTTTGAGTGCCTTCAGTTCCGTCATGGCGTTACCTCTCGATACAGACGATGTGCCGGCGGATGCCAAGCGTGTTGACGACGGCCGCTGCTTCATCCTCGGGCCGGATCTCCCGCGGATCGTCCAGCGGGTAGAGCACCAGCCCGCCGTCGCGTTCCAAGGCGAGAAGGGCGGCGTCCAACCGGTCGCGAGGCACGTCGGCCAGCACGGCGCGGAGGTCGACCAGACGCACCCGCACGTTCCAACGGCCGCCGCTGGCCTGGCTGTATCCTTCACGAACGCGTTGGGGCGTGTCCGGCGAGGCGACATCCTGATTGCGCGACGGCGGGCAGATGAAATCGGCCAGGGAGATGCCGGTTGTCGCGAGGTGATCCTTGAGCTTGCCGAGCATGTCCTGGAGCACGAAAGAGGCGGCGGGCGACTTCTTCGAGATCTCCGCGTCGAGATGGTTGGCCGCCCAGTCCCAGCCCGCTTCGGTAAGCGAAAGGTACATTGCCGGGGTGGCCCCCTTGCGGTCCGATTCTTTGCGTTTCTCCACCGCGATCAAGCCCGCTGCTTCGAGCGCCTTGCGCTGTTGCGCAGTGATCGGCGGTTTCATGCGTTTCCAGAACTCGCTGCCGTCGCTGGCCAGCAGCCGCCAGAGAAAGAGGACTTGTATCGGAGAAGGAATGAAGTTCATCAATAGTCTCCTTTGCCCGAAGTTTCACGGCGGCGATAGGCCACCACGTCGCGAATTTTCTCTACGGCCAGCGCCGCGTCGTCGATGATTTCCTCGTGCGTGAGGCGAAGGACGAGGTATCCGCTGATGACCAACTCGTAGTCGCGCTGCCGATCCTGGCCGAAGGCCATCACTCCGCTATGCCAGCCGTAGCCGTCGACCTCCACGACCACTCTTCCCATTTTCCAGAGCAGATCGACGGTGAACGTACTGCCGCGTACCGATTGGATTGGCTGGTTGAAAGCGAACAACCCGGCCAACTCGGCATCGCGCGCGAGGCACTTGGCCAGAAGCTGCTCGCCGGGGCTGTCGGGGTGGGGATTGCCGTGGAACGGCCATACCAGCAGCGACTGTTTTTCCTCGCCGGCCCCGGCGCCAGTCACCGACGCGGCGGCACTGGAAACCGAAACCGGAAAATCGACCGCGTTGAAGTTGATGCTGTCCAGTGCGGAACTCGCCGCCAGTTCCGTCGACACGAGCACCACGGCTCTCGCCCGAGTCTCCTTGGCCAACCATTCGGAGGCGCGGGCGAATGGCAGCAGACAGTCGACTGCAGCCGTCGAAGCGGTCTGGGCGAGGACGAGATAGAGACGCTGCGGCTCGATGGCCAAGGCGAGTTGTGCCGCCTCAATGGCAGCGGCGAACTTCGGCAGTCGTGGCGTCTGCCCGCGTCGGCAGCGATCGGCGGCGCGTTGGAGCCAAGCAGGCGATACACCGGATGGCAGCGCGTCGGCAGCAAACAGCGATGGCGAGTATTGCCGGAACGCGTCCGACGCCTCCGGCTGGAGGCCGTACCAGCGTGGCCACAGGGCTAGCGCGGTGCGGGCCAGCGCGTCGATCGAATGCTCGAGCACGACGGCCGTTTCGCAAAGCTCTGTCCAACTGCAAAGCACGACCCGCGGTCCGCCGGTTCGCTGTTCCGATTCGATCCGCAACTGATCCCGTGCTACGGCCACATCCGCACAGCGAACCAGCCGCACTTCACCGAGGCGGATACCGTCAAGCACAGCTCCGGTCCAGTGGTTTTGAGGATCCGCCACGTGGTGTGAGAATCGCTCCTCATCCATCAGGAGTCCCTATGCATCGGCCCTCTGTCCGCGGATCGGCATGGCTTGGTAGGTTCTGGTTGCCGAGCAGAACCTTGCGCGCCGGCAGACTGCTACGTGACGCAAGATCCCGCTCGGCAAGCGGGATCTACATCACGATACCAGACGGCAGGACTGTTGCATACTCCCCCGCGATGCCCTCAGCAAAGCTCACAGCCGACAGCCGCTCTTACTGGTGGGTAGATGCTTTTCTTTTTTCTGAAAATCCGTTACCTTGCGCGGAGCGGGGGACGTCCTCCCGCGGACGCGGAACAGAAGAGGAGGTGCTGTGATGACGACTCATCGAATCGGGCGATTGGCAGTGCTCGCCATGCTGGTTCCCAGCGCGGCATCGGCCGTGGATGAAATCAAGGGTTTCGGAGCCTACCAGCCGAATCAGGAGACGGTGGAGCTATTCCAGGCGATCGAAGATGGCCGGCTTGAGGTTCGCGTGATCCCGAGGGATTCCACGCAGTCGCGGCTATTGGTGGAGAACAAGTCGGGCAAGCCGCTTAATGTGCTGCTGCCGGCGGCGATGGCTGCCATGCCGGTGCTTGCGCAGTTTCAAGGAATGCCTGACTTGGGCAAGGAGGGAACGGACAAGGCGCCGCAGCCGCTGGGGCTCGGCACACCGCGGATGCAAAACCAAGGCGGAAATCAGAATCCGTTTTTCAATTTGCCGAACGGACAGAACCGCGGGCCAATGAACTTCATGCCGATGAACATCGCCCCGGAGATCGTGGGGCAGATCAAGCTCGGCAGTGTCTGCCTGGAACACGGCCGCCCCAATCCGAAGCCGAGCATTCCCTACCGATTGACGCGGATCGACGAAGTGACTGCCAAGCCGGAGGTATCCGCGATTTGCGCCATGTTGGGCCGCGGGGAGATCCGCCAAGAGGCGGCCCAGGCCGCTGCCTGGCATCTGAATTGCGACATGAGTTGGGAAGAACTGAAGCAGAAACGGACCGACACGATTCTGGAGATCCACAGCAAGCTTGTCTTCACAGCAGCAGAGATCAGCGAGGCCGTTGCCGCCGTGAAGAAGGTGGAAGAAGAAGCGGGCAAACCGCAACGCGATGCAGGCGGATCGCTGAGCGTCAATCGATAGCTTCAGTTGGTTTGCGGTAATGCGACTCGGCGGCCGGAATACCGGAAACCGTGGGGCAGGTTTGTAACCTGCCCCACGACGCGTTTCTGTTACTTTGGCGGGTGGTTGAAGATATCAGGGCGGCGAAACGGGTTCGTGGCCGGATCGGGTGGCGAGGGCACGGTAGACGGTCAGGTCGATTTCGTCACTGATCATCCGCACGGAACCGTGTGTTAAAACGGAGGGAGACGTTTGTCCCGCCGCTTTCGAGGCGTCCGACTATGAGGATCGGTCTGAAGTTGACGGTGGCCTTCTTGGCGATTGCGTCCCTGGTGGGCGCGGTCGGCTACATCGCTGCCGACGCCGACCGCGAAGTGGCAAACCAGATGGAACGGCTCAGCCGCAGCGCGGTCGTCAAGGCCGACACCACGGAAATGCTCGACGCGTTGTACGCCGCCCAGTTGGCCGCCCACGCCCTGGTCGCTTTGCTGCCGCTTTCGCCCAGCCGGCAAGCGGCTGTGGAATCGATGTCTCGACGCCCTGCCGGAGAACGAGGGAAAATACCGGTCGTCCTGGAATCCGACGGTCCTCGGCCACGTCATCTGGAGATTGAAATCCTCGACGATCCTCGCTGCGAAGACGGACGCATCCTCTTCCTCTATGACATTTCGCCGTTGGTCGACCTGCGACGGCAGTTGGACAATCGCGCCGCCTTCCACAACATCCTCGGCATAAGCCGTGCAACACTCTACCGAAGGTTAAGAGAACTGGGGATGGGCGAAGTGGATTCATAGAAACCATCAGCCCGGCCGCCGCGAGCGGCCGGGCTGATGCCGGCGCGGCGATGCGGTAAACTCTACTTCAGCTCCTTGATCCGCATATTCCGGAAAAATACCTCAGCGCCAAAATTGCCGTGGGCGTGCAAACCGATCCGCCCCTTTTCGTAGGTCAGGCCCGGATGCTCGTGATCGTCGATCGGTTTGACTTCGTCGAGATTGCATTCGAGAATCACCTCGCCGTTCAAGGTCACCTTCAGGTGACGACCGTCGCAGACGACTTCCTGCTGGTTCCATTCGCCCGGCGGCTTCAACGCACCGCGCTTCGCGGGGAGAACGCCGTAGAGCGAGCCGTGGTATTGATAGTCCTTGAGTTCATGAAACCTGCCGTGCTTCCAGCAGGGGTAGTAATCGTTATCGAGTATCTGGAGTTCGTTTCCTTCCAAGTGCGGCGCAGCGCTGATCTGGTCGCGGATGCCCAGACCGTTGTTCGATCCCGTATCGAGTTTGATCTCCAGACGTAGAATGAAGTTGCCGTACTCTTTCTCTGTGAAGATGTGCTCCTTGCCGGTATCCTTGCAGATCAGTTCGCCGTCTTTGACATAGTAGCTATCGGTGCTCCCCTTCAGTCCCACCCATCCTTGAAGAGTCTTGCCATCGAAGATCTTGACAAAGCCCTCGCTCACCTCCTCCGGCGCGAGACCGGCCGTGTTCGGGCCGCTCTCGGCCGCATAGACGGGAATCGCCCAGGTGAACATTGCCGCCATCGCCCATGCTGCTCGTTTCATCCGTTCACTCCTTGTTGCATTATTCGTGTACTTCTGTCGATCATGCTGCGAAATCCTACTATACCGCAGCACGGCGGGCGAGGAAACCGTTAAATACCCCCAGAAAGGGGTCGGCAATCCTAGGCCCGCGGGCTGCCCGTTGCGGCCGGCAGCCGCGCCGGCACCGGCAACTTGATACTGAACTTCGTGCCCTTGCCGACCTCGCTTTCGACGGTGATTCGGCCGCCGTGGGCTTCGACGATCTTGCGGGCGGTGGGCAATCCGAGTCCGGAACCGCCGCGTTTGGTGGAGAAAAACGCTTCAAAGATGTGCTCCAGCGTGGTCGCATCCATACCGCAACCGGTGTCGATCAGATCCAACCGGACGCCGTCGCCGGTGTCGCTGGTCCGCACAACGAGTTGCCCTCCCTGCGGCATGGCCTGCTGGGCGTTGAGCACCAGGTTCAACAGCGCGCCGTAAAACGCCTCGCGGTCGAGCAACACCGTGGGCAGATCTGTGGCAAGGTAGTCGATCACGTCAATGCCGGCTTCCTTGGCTTTCGGCGCGAAAAACTGCAGGATTTCTTTGACTTGGTGGTTGAGGTTCGTCGGCTCGCTCTTCAGTGTGCGGACCTTGGTGAAGCTCAGGAAACTGTCGAGCAATTCCTGCAGCCGCAGACACTCCCGCTCGACGACGGCCACCTTGGCGAGCGCGCGGCGCTCGCGGGGAGTTTCCGGGTTCTGAAAATCCTCCGCCAACAACTCCATGTTCAGCCGAATCGTGGAGAGCGGATTCTTGATCTCGTGCGCCAGCGCGCCGGCCAGCCGGGCGATCTCCGTGTACTGATCGACCAGCTTGCGTTCGGATTCGGAGGCAGCGCGAGGTGAAATCATCGGCGACGATTGTCGCGAGGCGGGTAAAACGGCGATCGCCCGCCGACATGGCCGCCGGCAGGCGATCGCTTTAAGGTCAAACCGATTACTCCTTGTCGCCGGCGGGCGCCGTCGCCGCCGCCTCTCTCATGACCGCCCTGCGGCTGAGTTTGACGCGGTCCTGGTCGTCGATGGCGATCACCTTGACCTGCATTACGTCGCCGACCTTGCATACGTCGGAAACGCTCGAGACGTAACCTTCAGCCAATTCGCTGATATGACAGAGGCCGTCCTTGCCCGGCAGGATCTCGATGAACGCCCCGAAATCCTTGACGCTCGTGACGCGCCCCTCGTAGATCCGCCCCACTTCCACGCTCGCCGTCAGCGCTTCGATCTGCCGCATCGCAGCCTGCGCGCCCTCGGCGTTTTGGCAGGCCACCGTGACGATGCCGTCGTCATCCACTTCGATCAGCGCGCCGCTGCCTTCCTGGATGGCTCGGATCGTCTTTCCGCCGGGACCGATCAACAGACCGATCTTGTCTGGATCGATCCGAGTCCGCAGCAGTCGCGGCGCCCATCCCGAAATCTGCTCGCGGGGCCGCGAAATGGCGGTGAGCATCTTTCGCAGGATCTCGATGCGGGCCTCGCGGCCCTGCTCCAGCGTGGCGCGAATGATCTCTTCGCTGATGCCGCTGGTTTTCAGGTCAAGTTGAATTCCGGTCACGCCGTTCTGAGTGCCGGCGATCTTGAAATCCATATCGCCGTAATGGTCCTCGTCGCCGATGATATCGGTCAGCAAAGTCCACTGGTCGCCTTCTTGGACCAGACCGATGGAGATGCCGGCCACGGGGTTGCTGATCGGCACGCCCGCCGACATCAAACCGAGGGTGGCGCCGCAGACGCTGGCCATCGAACTAGAACCGTTCGACTCGAGGATGTCGGAGATAATCCGGATCGTGTAAGGAAACTGGTCGGGATCGGGCAGGACCGGCTTCACGCTCCGTTCGGCCAAAGCCCCGTGGCCGATCTCGCGGCGCCCCGGGCCGCGAATGGGCCGCACCTCGCCTACGGAAAACGGTGGGAAGTAGTAATCGAGCATGAACTTCTTCGTGTACTCCTCGATCAACCCGTCCACCCGCTGTTCGTCGCGCCCCGTGCCGAGGGTAACCGTAATCAGCGCTTGGGTCTCGCCCCGCTGGAACACGGCCGATCCATGAACGCGCGGCAACAGGTCAACCTTGCAATCGATCTGGCGAAGAGCCTTGGCGCCGCGTCCGTCCGGGCGGGTGCCGGCGAGGATCAGTTCCCGTACGGCGCGCCGCTCCAGGTCGTGCCATGCCTTGTCGAGAGCCGCGGCCGCAACGGCCCCTTCGGCGAGCGGATCGGGGATCGTCTCCGCGACGACCCGCTCCTTAAGCAGCGCCACGGCCTCGGCACGAGCCTGCTTCCCTTCGGTCCGCTGAGCTTCCTTCAGCGCCGCCATGTATTTTCCGGCGAGGCTGTCGAGCAGTGTGTCCGGCTCCGGCACCACGTACTCTTTCTTCACCGGCTGCACTTTGGCGACCAATTCCTCCTGCAGCTCACAGATCTCGCGGATAAAGCCATGCGCCGTGGTGATCGCCTCGGCCATCAACGCTTCCGGCAGTTCGCGAGCAAAGCCCTCGATCATCAGCACCACGTCTTTGGTGCCGGAGACGATCAGGTCCAGATCACTCTCCTCCAATTCGTCCTGCGTCGGAAAGGGAACGAATTCCCCGGCGATATACCCCAGCCGCACCGAGCCAATGGGGCCTTGAAAAGGAAGCGGCGCCAGCAACAGGCTGGCTGAAGCGCCGTTCATCGCCAGCACGTCGCCATCGGACTGACGGTCGCTGGCCATTACGAAGGCCTGAATCTGGACTTCGTCGTGGAACCAGTCGGGAAAACTGGGGCGAATCGGCCGATCGATCAGCCGTGCGGTGAGAGTTTCCTTGGTGGTCGGCCGCCCTTCCCGCTTAAGAAATCCCCCCGGAAACTTGCCTGCCGCCGCGACGCGTTCGCGGTAATCGCAAGTAAGAGGGAAAAAATCAATGCCCGGCCGAGGAGGTCCGGTTGCCGTGGCGGAGAGCACGACCGTCTCCCCGTAGCCGATCAGGCAACTGCCGGCCGCCTGTTTCGCCAACTCTCCTGTTTCCATCCAGAGGGTGCTGGATCCGATCCGTTTCTCTACGCGCTGTTTCAATTTTCCTACCTTCACCTACTCTGCAGTCCGTGTTGACGCAGGAGGATGGAGGCGAAACTCGCCTGGGTTGAACCGCAGGCGTGAGTCGAAAGAGCGTAAATACACCCACGGGCGCGAGCCCTCGAACCGAAGACGCCGGCCGAAAAAGCCGAGTCCCTTCGGATCGAGAGTGTCATCAGAAGATTCAGAGAGCGTACCGGCTTACTTGCGGATTTCCAACCGCTGGATAATATCCAGATAACGCTGCGGATCGATTTTCTTAAGATAGTCGAGCAATCCGCGGCGCCGGCTGACCAACATCAGCAGACCACGCCGTCCGGCGTAGTCCTTTTTGTGCGTCCGCAAGTGTTCGGTAAGTCCATTGATCCGCGTTGTGAGAATCGCGATCTGGACCTCGGCGGACCCGGTATCATGGTCGGTCCGCTTGAACTCGCTGATCAAATCTTGCTTTCGCTCTCTGGTGATGGTCATCTGCTACCGCAATTCCTTGGGTCCGACCGGCTTCTGATGCTGCTCCCGAAGCTCGATCCTCCACCGAGTCAACAAGAACTTCGTCCTAAAACCTTTTACACCAACTCGTCAAAAGGGTAAGTGTACCAGTTGCCCATTTTTTTGCAACGGGGAGCCTACCTGCTTAGTGCGTAGCCGGGTGGAAAGTGGTAACTCGGAGAGATCCTGACTCGACCCGCACGTCGACCGAGCCACAGTAGGCGGTGTGCAGGATTTTAGCCCCCCCGTCCGTGTAGGCAGTGGCTGCCTCATCCCACTCCCGCGATCGACTGCCACTAATTACGACCCACTCGGGTTTGTACCAACCAGACAGTCCGGAGGGATCGCTCCGCCGGCTACCGTGATGGGGAACCAATAATACGTCGCTATCCCACGACTCCTTCCGCATCAACTCCTCCAGCCCCGGCGACTCCAGATCCCCCGGCAGAAGAATCCGCCTTCCGCCGTACTCGACAGCCAGCACGATGCTGTTGGCATTATCGCTGCCGGGTGTGCCCTGGTGGGTCGGGTGAATGACCTCGACGCAGCAATCCTCGCCTCCTTCCATCCGTTGCCCAGCGTAAATCTCCCGCACGGGAACACCCGCCGTATCGATCGCCCGACGCAGACTCACGACGGCGGAGTCGTCGTCCACGTCGGCAAACATACGCGGCGACACATAGACAACGCCCACGCGAAACATTTTCAACAATTCGGGCACGGCGTTGTAATGGTCCGCATCGGCATGGGACAAAACAATCGCGTCGATTTGCCTGGCCCCTTGCGACCACAGAGCGCCGGCAATCGATTGAGCACCGAATTCGGGAGAGGCCAGTTGGCCGGCGTCGTAGAGGAGGTTCTGCCCCGACGGCAATCGGATCAGAACAGCGCAGCCGTGGCCGACCGAGAGGAACGAGCAGTGCAAGCACTGCGGCGTCTTCTCGGCGAGCGACACGGCAAGGCCGACCGCGGTCCAACCGGCGATCATCGTGATCAGCCCCCGCCGCGAGGGGCGAAGTTTGGGAACGGCCGCCAGCACCCCCAGTCCACCATAGAGCCCGACAAGCCACCAGTCCGCCGGCCCCGGTATCCAAAGGTGGCTCTTCGGCAGCCTGTTTGCCCAAGCGATGGGCGTTTCCGTCAGCCAGAGGCAGGCATCGCAGCACCAACCGCAGACCGCTGCGACCGGCGGCAATAGCCAGCCGAAGGCCAGGACCAGAAAACCGCTCACCAGTCCGATGGTCACGGGCAGCCAAACCACGATATTGAGAATCAACGCCACGGTGGCGACGACGTGGAAACGGGCGGCGACCAGAGGCAGCGTCAGCAGCCATGCCGTCGCGCTGACCAAAAAAAGTTGGCCGATGAAACGCAGTGTCCGACTGCCAATCCGCACCGGCCAACTGCGACTTTGCTCGACGAGGCGGTCCAGAGGATCCGGCGAGACCTGCTCCTGGCTCCAGTTCGGCGCGAACCACATCAATCCGGCCACCGAAAGAAAAGACAGTTGCGCCCCGATGCTGAACATCTCGGCCGGGTTGATCGCCAGGACGACCAGGGCTGCGGCCGCCAGACTGTTAAAGGCGAGGCGGCGCCGTCCCAGGCCGTAACCCATGCACATCAACAGCACGAGCACCGCGGCCCGAACCGCCGGCGGCCCGGCGCCGGTCACCCAGGCGTAGGCGAAGGTCGCGGCAACCACCATCGCGGCGATGACTGGCCGGGAGAGCGTCGTCCACCGAAGCGCCTCGAAAACCGCCCAGGCAATGATCCCCACGTGCAATCCGGAAATGCAAAGCAGGTGGATGGTTCCCGTCTCAAGAAAGATATCGCGGCGGTCGTCGCCGAGTTCTTCCCGGATCCCCAGAAGCAGAGCCGACGCCAGGGGCGCACGTCGCGGATCGATGTGTTGCCATAAGAGCCGATTCCCACAACTTCGTACCGTTTCCAACCACCGCCTGGGGCCGCCGGCGTCGGATCGGCCGATGAGGGTCACACAGTCCGGATAGGCCGATCGCAGCAAGCCTCGAACCCGCGATCTCCGCGCGTAGGCGGCTCGATCGGGCTCGCCGGGATTCTGCGGCGAGCGAGGTATCGCCAGTTGGGCGAAGACGCGGAGGCGATCGCCGGCGTGAACACCCAGCAAGTGGCCGTCGACCGTCAACGTGGCTCGCCCCGAAGCCGTCCGCCATTGCTGTCCGTCGCGCAAACGGACGATCTCGACTTCCAGTCTGCTGCGATCACCCGCCGGGATGATTCGCATGGGATCAAAATCGTCCGCAGGCAGTCGGACCGGTCCCTCGATCGCGACCACATCGGCACACACCGCCTGCGGCGCCGCCGTGACAAAACGCCCCAAGTCGTTGTCGAGATACAAGCACCAACGGCAATGATGCCAGGCGGCCGCAGCCGCGGCTACGGCAAGGAGGAGAACGAAGCTGCTCGTCCGGCGCCAACCGCGTCTCCAGACGACGCTCCAGCAGACCAGCCCCGCCGCGGCGATGGACCACCAGCCGCCGAGACTTCCGCCGGCACGTCGATCGACAAGGATACCCAGGCACGCTGCCCCCAAAATTAGGATCAGCGGCTGATAGCGAGGAGCGACCGGACGGGTCGCCGCAGAATCCGCAGCGAGTCGCGACATGCCGCTATTCTGCACGTCGCGGCACGGCGGCTCAAGAGGCGCTGTCGATCATGATTCAACCACCCGCCAGAACATCAAGCAGCCCGGCTGCTACCATCGGGCAACGGCTTGGCGCTGCGAGAATCGGATGGCCAGCAGCCGGGCTGCTTCGCTTTTTGAACTCTTGGCGGGTGGTCGTCATTATTCGCTCGTCCGACCACCTTGGCCGCCGATCGACTGGCGGAATGACTTTACTAGCGCGGTTTGGCTGGCCACGCCAGTCTCGCGCAGGAGACGCTCCGCGTCGGCGATAGGGAAGCCGGGAAACACCAGACTGGAGGAATGCACTGCGTAGTGGCGTCGAGCGTCGAGCCGACAGACGTGAAGGGAGTCCCCATCGTATCGCCAGACTTCGGGCACACCGAATGCTTCATACAACTCCAGCTTCTCCAAGCTGCTGGTACTGATGTCGATCTCGATCGCCAGATCGGGCGGCGGGTCGTGTCGCAAATCCAGATCGTCCTTGGATCGCATTTCGGCCTCATGCGCCACGTAGTAGCAGTTGTCGGGTTCGAAGCCCCGGTCCAGATCCTCACGCCGGCAGGTCATCGTGCGGCATCCCAGAATGTCGATGCTCCCTTCCTCCGCCCATGCATGGATCAGCAACTCGACCATTACGGCGAACTGCTCGTGGCGCTTGGAAGGCCTCATCATTTCGAGGGCTCCGCGATCATAGGTCATACGCACGTGCTCGTTTTCCGGCAAGGTACGCAAAGCGAGATAAACCTGCCATGGAACGCCGTAGAGCACGAATCGAGGTTCCGCCGAGCATTGATTTGCTGTAGCCATCGCAGTCCCATGAACGTGAGGCGGAGAGAAGCGTGAAGCATCGCGTGGCGAACCGGTTTCAACCGGTATAAACATTTTACCGATCCGGGCCGCCGTGGTGAAGCGGCCGCTAGCGGCCGCGATCTCGATCGCTGTCCGTCCGGCGTCGCGTAATCGGCAGCTTGCTCGGAGAACTGCGCTCGTGCCGCATGTCGTCGTCGGCAGCAAGGGTTGCGACGGGGCGCGCCGCGTGGCCGACCGGACTGGGGCGATGCGCCGGATCCCTGCGGCGAATCGGCTGCGGCACGGTCCTCTCGGAATCCGGCAAGTTCTCCGGCTCGGGCCGATTCCGCGTCACGAGCGTCAAAATGGCGGGGAGAACGATGAAGGAATTGAACAGGCAACAGCTCACTCCGATCGTCAGCACTCGGCCAAGGCTTTGCAGCCCCTGGTGGCAGGCGATCATCAGACTGCCGAAACCGATCATCGTCGTCAGCGAGGTAATCAATATGGCGCTGGCCGTCGACGCGCTGATGCGGTATCGGCCGCTCTGCCGGCGGAAGTCGTGGACCACATGGACTCCGTCGTCGATCCCGATCCCCAGGATCAACGGCAGCACGATCATATTGGCGGGGTTCAATGGCAAGTCCAAGAGCCCCAAGATCCCGAACATCTGGAGCATCCCCAGCGCCAGCGGCACCATCGCCAGCATCGTGTACCCAATGCTGCAGAAATCGAGAAACAAGATGAAGATAATCGCTGCCAGGGCGTACCATGCCGAGTGGATGTAGCTCTGCTTCATCTGCCGCGAGGCCTCGTACGCCTGCAACGGGTTGCCCGTCACCCGCGGATCGACGCTCCGCACCTCCCGCACGAACTGCTCCAAGGCCCGCATGCCCCAGATGCTTTCCAGTTCGCCGGAATGGACCTCGAGATGGCCCTTGCTGTACACCCGCAGCAGAAACTTGCCGTCCTGGCCGACGAAGCGAGTGACGAGACTTTCGGGCAGATCCGTGAATTGCGGAGGCGCCGGGTCCGCCATGGCCCGCAGCGTATGCAGCCGGCTGAGCAGGTCGCCGGCCATCTGATGCTGGTAGCCGGAGAGCCAGCGGTAGCAGTCGGCGAGCGACATCCGCCGCATGGCATCGCGTACCAATTCCAGTTGCCGCTGCACACGCATCGCCTGCGGGCTCCCCGTCACCACCGCCTGCAGTTGGCCGAGAACCCGGCCCAGTTGTTCCGGCGATTCGACGGGGAGTTGCGGCGGACGCTCCGGTAAACCGGCCAAACGCTGCTGGATCCGTTGGATGGCTGTGGCCTTGTGCTGGTCGGCGGTGGGAAAGAGCGAGGCGATCTCCTCGACCTTCTGGACCGACGGCAGCGCGAGGAACTCGGCTTTGCGGGCAAGCAGTTCCTCGCGGGTATCGGCGATGGACAGGGCGAACCAGGCGCTCTGGTCGCTCTCCTTCAGGAGGCGACGTTCCAACTCGACGCTTTCCAACCCGACCGCCTGCAGGTTGAGCAGATTGTGGTCGTAGCGAAGATGCGTCAGGCCGACGCAGACCAGCGCCGTGCCGACGGTCGCGACCCCGAGCAGAAGCGCCGGCCGAGCCAGTAGCGGTTCAATTGCCAGAGAAACATCCAGCGGTACGGGAAGCGTTTGGCCGAATCGTCGCGAATCGCTGAGGTGGATCAATGCCGGCAGCACGAACATGGCCCCCAGGCAACAGAGCAGAACTCCGCCGCCCGCGATCACCCCCAACTCCGCCAGTCCGGTAAACTCGGTGAACCCCGCCATGAAGAAGGCCACCGCCGTGGTGACGGCGCCGGTGATCACTCCGGGACCAATGCTGCGGGCCGTTTCACAAAGGGACTCGGAACTGGACCGCATCGTCCCCCGCAGTTGCATGTAGCGGGCGACGTAGTGGATGCCGAAGTCGATTCCCAGCCCGATGAGTATTGAACCGAACGCGATGCTGAGGATGTTCAAGTGCCCGACGGCCACCGTGACGAATCCCAAGGTCCAGGCGATTCCCAAAAGGAGGACGCCCACCGTCATCAGCGGATGCCGCAGCCCGCCGAACCCCGCAACGAAAAGGCAGGCGACTCCGAAGAGCGAGAGCAGACTCGCCTCGCTCATCGAGGTCCGGCTGGACCGCATCTCGTCGTTTTCCATCACCGGAAGACCGGTCAGGCCGATTTGCGTTTCGGGGTGCCGCGTTTGGGCCTGCGAGATCAAGTGTCGCAGTTCGTCGATGGCACGACTTCCTTGGGCGAAGTCTCCGTCGTCCTCGTCGGCCAGTTGCAGCAGGACGAAGCCCATCTTGCCCTGCTTGGTCAGCAAGTATTCCGAACTCAGCTCGCTGAGCGTCGTCACCGAGCAGGGCATCTCCGGCCAGGGAGAACGATAAGCGTCTTCGGAGTTCAGGGAGTACAACAAACTGTCGGCAAGCTGCGTTACCTGCGCCTGGGCGGCCATTTGGCTCTCGGGCGATGCAGCCGCTGACTGACCGGTCAGCCGGCCGAACATCGCCGAAACCATGTTCCCAAGATTCAGCCTCGCCCAATCGCCCGCGAGAATGGGATCGATCTCATTGAGAAACCGCTCGGTGGCTTGAATCTCCGCGGCGGGGAGGTAATGCAGCCCCTTGCCGCGGATCCGCGACAGATCCACTTCGTGGAGCACGGCCCGAAACAACCCCTCCCGCCGAGCCAGGTCGGTCGACAATTCCGCCAGCACCGGCACCACCGCCTCGCGGCTCTCGCCTTCGACGACGATCACAACGTCGTCCCGGTCGCCGAACTCGTTGATGTAGTCGATCCAGAGCTGGTTGAAGCTGCTGTTGGGATTCAGCAGATCAAGCCGGCTGGTTCGGAAACCCAACCGGGTGCCGGCCACAAAGAGGGAAAGCACCGTTGCCAAAACGGCCAGCGCGACGACCGTCACGGGGTAACGAACGACCAGCGCGGTGATGGCGGCAAGCGGCCTCGCCAACAGCGAGGGCTCTGTCCGCGGCGTCCCTTCCGCCGACATGCAGTGTTTCCTCAGAGTTCGAGATCCGCAGCGCCGGCTTGCCGGCACACGGGCAAAAGCCAATGCGTGCTCAACCGCCCGGCTCTCCTGCCGGGGGATGGCGATGCGAGCATTCTATCGGGCCGCTCGCCGGGCGACAATACGATTGCCGCGCGAAAATGCCCAGATATTCAGCGGGTTTAATCCCCATCCGTGCGATGAGTCACTCTTCGGCGTTTGATGCCGGCAAGCCGAGAGCCGTCAGCGAGGCGGCTGCGCCGATCTTCAGGGCCAGACGCCGCAATTGCTCTTCCGGCAGCCGTTCCAGATCATGTCGTACTGCTTCCGGCACCGGGCCAAACCGATCCTCGATCAGCGAGTAGACCAGTTCCCTCTGCCCTTGCAGCCTTCCCTTCTCAATTCCCTTCTCAATTCCCTTCTCAATTCCCTTCTCAATTCCCGTTCCAATTCCTTCCTCGAATCCTTTTTCGTAAATGGTCTGATTCATCGCTCGTACCTCTACATACGGTTTTGATTGCAGTAGGTTTTCAAGTTCTCGCTGTTGCTCTTCATCCAGCGGCAGATAGGCTTGCACGCACTCGCCCAGCAAGAATCGCTGCTGTTGGCTCAACGGAGCCTCCGCCAGCCGCCTTAACGCTTCCGCACCAATCAATGCCACCCGTTCGGCTGGCATCTTCATCAGGGCCGAAAGCGCCACGCCCAGCCAGTTGTCGCCCTGCACATATTGTATACCGTCCAACCCGGGGAGGCCCACGTACAGGTACTGAAAACGGCTGACCTCTAGGCCCCAGAGTTCCTCGACGCAGCGGTCGACGCCGATGCCGTCCAGCCCTACCTTCAAGTAGAGCACGATCGGCAGCACCGGCAACTGATGCTTGTCGCGGAGGAAATGGTAATAGTACGGCAAGCGCGGCGTGAGCTGCGTGGTGCGGTCCGGCGACTCGATTTCGATATGAATCAGTAGTAACGAGGCGGTAACCGCGGGATCGGCCGCCTCGACGATTGGAACCCTCGCAAGCAGATCCAGTGTGTGCCGGGAACCCTCCGGGGGGTCGTGGTAGAGTTCCTTGTCCAGCCACTCAACGGCCGACAGATCCAGCCGCGCGGCCCAGTCGGCGAAGAATAGCAGGAGGAAGTCGGCGAAGAACTCCCGGATCAATGTCTTGAATCGCTGATCGTGGTCCATGTTTCCGAGAATGACCGACGTGCATCATTTTTGTCGTTTCTGCCCGCGTTCACGGCAGCCGGCCGCGCGCTTCGAGGGCCTGGGCGACGGTCTTGACGGCCAGGAGCATGGCGGCGTCGCGGAGCGAGATGCGGCGACTCTCGGCGAGGCCGCGAACCTGTTGAAACCGCTCGGTCATCCGCTGCTGCAAGCGTCCGCGGACTTCGGACTCGGTCATTTGCTCTTGCTGCGTCTCCTGGGTGTACTCGAGGTAGGAAACAAATACACCGCCCGCGTTACAGAGGATGTCGGGAAGGACGAGCACGCCGCGATCGGCGAGGATCTCGTCCGCCTCGGGCGTGGTCGGCCCGTTCGCGCCTTCGGCGATCAGGCCAGCGGCGATCCGCGAGGCGTTGTCACGGGTGATCTGGCTTTCGGCCGCGGCGGGGACGAGCACGTCGCACGGCATTTCCAGCAGTTCGGCGGAAGCGATTTCCGACGCTTCCGAGAAGCCTTTGACCGTGCCGGTCTTGGCAACGTGAGCTTCCATCGCGGCCAGATCCAATCCCCCTTCACGGTACACAGCGCCGTAGAGATCGCCGACACCGAGGATCCGAATGCCCTGCTCGGCCAAGGCCTTGGCTGCAACCGAGCCGACGTTGCCGAATCCCTGCACGACCGCCGTGGCGCCCTCGACCTTCCGCCCCGAGTGCGCCAGGGCTTCGACGACGCAGGCGGCCACTCCGCGACCGGTCGCCTCGCGCCTGCCCGGAATGCCGCCGAGGATCACCGGCTTGCCGGTGACGTAGCAGCCGTGTGTGGTGGCATTCCCTATCGACCAGCTTAGTGCGTCCTTGATATAGCCCATGTCGCGCTCGTTCGTCCCCATGTCCGGCGCCGGCACGTAGACCAACGGGCCGATATGACGGACGGCGTTGCGCGCGTAGTTGCGCATCAACGTCTCTTTGTCGTAGGGGCTGAGCTTCTCCGGGTCGGCGACGATGCCGCTCTTGCCGCCGCCGAAAGGAACGCCGATCAGTGCGCACTTCCAGGTCATCTCCATTGCCAGGCCCGCCACGTCGTCGAGCGTGACGCTCGGCCTCATGCGGATGCCCCCCTTAGAAGGCCCCAGCGCGATACTGTGCCGCACGACAAATGCCCGGAAAATGTGCACCTTGTCGTCGTGGAACTGCGGCGTCAGCGAGATCTCGATCCGCTCCTTCGGCCTTCGCATTTTTTCAAGGAGTAGCCCTTCGACTTCACCCTCAAGCATGTGGGCGGCGCGGTCGTAGTTGTACAGTGCGTTTTCGAGAATCGTGGTTGCGGACATCGACATGAAGAAATCCTTCAGGGCTGTGATCGCGGGTCGGGCTGCGAAAGCACCAGCAGGGATTGAGCGGCGCGGATCCGCACGTCCAAGTCCGGATCGTCCAATAGCGAGGTCAATTCATCGGCCAGGTGGACGGCGCCCGCATCGCCTGCAAAGGCGGCCGCATGTACGCGTAGGGCGGCGTCGTCGGACTTCAGATTGCGGGCTAACGCCCGGAGACCTTCGGCGTCTTTCAGGCAAGCCAGGGCGTGCTCATGGTAGGATCGCGCGATGGGATCCGTCAACGCAGCGAGGTTGGCGCGGAGCTGCGGGACATCGCATGGTTCGCCAATCTGGCCGAGCACCCAGGCGGCGATCCGATTGACCTCGGGGTCTTTCGCCGCCAGTTTTTCCCGCAGCCGTTTCATCGCGTCGGCCGAGCCGTCGCGGCCCAAGGCGGCCGCGGCCATAATCGCCAGCGTGGGATTTTCGTCTTGGTCCATTGCCGCGCGGAGCAGCCGACCGTCACCGGTGCGTCCGCACTTGAAGAGACTTTCGCAGGCGTGGACGTGACCGTAAGGCTCTTCTTTGGCCAGGATCTCCAGCAAGATCGCCGTCCGGGAGAGGTCTCCTGCCCGAACCAGCTCTCGCGCCAAGCCGCAACGGTGGCGATCGTCGGTTTCGGTTTCCAATTTCGGGCTTAGGCAGCGACGAACCTCCTGGCCGTGCCCGGCCAGCGTGAGCGCTTCGGCCGCATGCATCGACGGCCAGAAGTCGTCCGCGCGCAAACCTGATCGAAGGATTTCCAGGCAACGCGTTTGCATGGCCGGCGATAGGGTAATCGATGGCATCGGTCGGTCCTTTTCCTCAGCGGCGGTGCTGCCGTCGAACTGCGTGGCCGCGACAGCAAGGCCGAAAACGAAGCATTGAAAAACCAAGTGCAATGGTCCGGCAATACGCACGGGATGTTCTCCGATGGGCTGCTCAGTGGTAGTCCGATTTGCGGCGGTTGCTCGATGAGTCAGCATAGCACGACGAACCGGGACGTGGTATACCCTGGAGTCCGCGAAATCACGCGCTCCTCAATAACGCACGACTCTCCGCAAGAGCCATGCGCCCCAGACAACCAGGATCACGTTGCCCAGCCAGACCGAGCAAGGCGGTAAAGCTCCACGCTTCGAACCGTCGACTCCGTAGGTCAACAGAGGATAATAGACCACGAGGATGGGCAGAAAGCAAACGAAAAACGTGGCAAGCACATCGGAGTTTCGGAGCCGGATGGCCATCGGCGCACCGATCAGGACGAAACAGAGGCAGCTGAACCCGTTCGCCCAGCGGCGCCACGGTTCCGTCTGCAGCCGGTAGAGCTTGTTTTTCATCGCGTCGAGCGTCTGGCGTCTTTTTTCCCATTCGGCGTCTTTCAGTGCGGTGAAATCGCCCGCCAGCATCTGGTAGGCCGCCGTGGCCGCCATCTCCTCTTGGAGAACCTCGATCATCCTTTTCTGGCTCTCGAGTTGCCCGCTGATCTCAGACAACCCCAGTTGCGCGGGCGAGAGTTGGGCGGCGGTGCGGGCCTGGCTGGCGGCATCCAAAGGAATGGGTTGTTCAAAGGTGTCGGGGATCTGCATCGTCGCGACACCGTCCCAGTCCATCGTGCCGTTACGGAAGATGATCGTCAGGGCGTTTTCCGCCCGGTCCGAGCGGAGTTCCGCCTCTTCGGCGCGAAACATCACCGGCGGCGAATCGGCGCTGGCCTGGTAGGTGATTACCGGCGAGATCAGGGTACGGTCGCGAACGGCCTTGACGGTCACCGAGAAGCGGCTGGTCGAATAGGATCGCTGGGTGCGGAGCATTCCGTAGGCGACCGATTCGACGGCCTCGACCACTACCCGGCGGACGCCGGCCTGGCCCCACGAGACAGCCACGTCGTTGAGCCAGACAGCCACCAGACTCAGCCCAACGGCCAGCACCAGCACTGGCCAGAGGAGAACCAGCGGGCTGATCCCCATCGCCTTGATCGCCATGACCTCGTTGTTGCCCGACAGTCGGCCGTAAACCATGCAGGCGGTGAACAACAGCGTTCCAGGGAGCGTGAAACGCAACGCATCGGGGAGGATGTACGGGATCAAGCGAACGATCTGCGCCGGCCCGATGCCCTGGCTACTGGTTTCCTTGACGATGCCGATAATGATCACGAAGCCCGTCATCGCGACCAGCGCGACGAGGAAGACCTTCAACAATTCGAACAGAACGTAGCGTGAGACAATTCCCATGGAGTCTTTGTCGTAAGTTCTCCGCACCGTGCATGAGTGTTTGGCTCGTTGGGTTGCGGCCAAAGGCCGCGCTGTGACAAATAGTGTCGCCGGATCGGTTCCTAGGGTCAACGCCAGTCTGAAACGAACGGCAAACCATGGGGGGTGACAAAAAATGTGCAATGCTTGAATCGGCGAACCGTTCCGACGAGGCAAGGCGAATATGGGGCAGATCGAAGCAACCGTTCTGGATAGCGTCGACCAGATCCGCCAGCGGGCCGAGACATGGGATCGCCTCTGGCAGCGGAGCGAGGTGACGCTGCCGACCGCGCGCGCCGATCTGGTGCGGCTCTGGACCGGGTGTTTTGCTCCAAAGGCTTTGTTCCGTGGCATTTGCATCGAAGAGGGTGGCGAGCTGCGGGCCGTATTACCGTTGGTCGGCCGCCGGGTGCGCGGAGTGGTTCCGGCCGGGGATCTCACCTGGAACTGCTGGTCTGCCAGTGGAGAACTGTTGCTAGACCCATTGTCGGACAATAACGAGATCGCGACCTGCATGGTCGCCGCTGCCAGACGTCTTCCTTGGCCCGTGCTCTGGCTGGAGACGGCCCCCTATGAAACCCCCCGATGGATCTGCATTCTCAGCGCCTTCGCAACGAGTGGTTGTCCAGCGGATTGCCACCACCGGTACGACATCGGCCAGGTCGAAATCCGAGAGAGTTTCGAGGACTACCTCAACGCGCGGCCCAAGCAGTTCCTCCGAACGCTGCGAAAGGATCATCGGCGGTTGGAGCGAACGGGGGCTCTCACGTTAAAGGTATATTCACCACCTGAGCCCGGCGAGCTGTCCGATTTGCTCGCCACTGCCTTTGAAATGGAGCGGCAAGGCTGGAAGGGACGCGCCGGAGGCGCCGTCGTCAACCACCCGGGCGTCTTCGAATTCTACCTGGAGCAGGCGCGGCGACTGGCCGACTGGAAACAGTGCCTGCTCGCCTTTCTGCTCCATCAGGGCCGGCCGATTGCCTTTGATTTCGGCTGGACGGCCAAGGGGGTCTATCACTCCTTCAAAGTCGGCTATGACGAGCAGTATCGGCAGTGGAGCCCCGGCCACGTCCTGCGGATGTTGCTGATCGAACATTTCCACCGCGAGCCGGGTTGGAGACTGATCGATTTCCAGGGCCCGCTGACCGATGCGCTCGCTGCCTGGTCGACGCGAACCTACAAGATCGGTCGTGTGGCGGTCGGCTTGAAGCCGTTGCGGGGCCGTCTTTTCGTCTCAGCCGCTGGATGGGCGGCAGCATTGCGACGGCGCGGGCAACGCTCGCGGTGAGCGAGGCAAGGGGTGGAAGAAGCGGCGCGGGCGTGCTAAATTATCAACGGCGCGCCGACCTATCCCGCCGCCGTAACCCAACCCAGGAATCGGACGATCAATTCATGCCCCCGCCTCGCGCCGTGGTCTTTGACATGGACGGTTTGATGTTCAACACGGAAGACGTGTACTACCAGGTCGGTTGCGAAGTGCTCCGCCGGCGTGGGCACGAGTTCACCAAGGAGTTGAGCGATGCCATGATGGGCCGCCCGCCGCAGCCGAGCTTCGAGCTGATGATCCAATGGCACTCGCTCGACGATACCTGGCGGCAACTTTCGATGGAATCCGAGGGAGTTTTCGTCGAATTGCTCGACGGCTACTTGGCGCCGATGCCCGGCCTGCTGGAATTGCTCGATTATCTGGAACAGGCGGGGATTCCCAAGGCCATCTGCACCAGCAGCAGTCGCAACGTCCTTTCGGCGGTTCTCTCCCGTATGGAGATGGAGCCGCGGTTTCAGTTCACCTTGACGGCCGAAGACATCGTCGAGGGGAAGCCGGCCCCGGAAATCTACTTGAAGGCGGCGGCTCGATTCCAGCTTCGGCCCGCGGAAATGCTCGTCTTGGAGGATAGCTCCACCGGTTGCCGCGCGGCGGCTGCGGCGGGCGCTTTCGCGGTGGCCGTGCCGGGCGAACACAGTCGGGGACAGGACTTCAGCGTGGCCTCGCTCGTGATCGACAGCCTGGCCGATCCGCGGCTCTATGCAGTTCTCCGTGCAGACGGCGGCGAGTGATCTTGGCACGGTCCCAACACACCCCCAACAGCAGGAGAACGACTCGGCGGAGTTGGTGAGGCTGAGTATCGCTGAGTATAATGGAGTCGAACCGGCCAACATCGTGAGAGTGAGTGCATAAGTGCATAAGGGGACATGAGATGGCCGTCGAACGGCTGAAATCCTTGAGTATTCGCAACATTCCGGAGAAGCGAGCCTGGATGCGAATTCAGGACTCGATCAGCGCCGCCCTGGCAGCAGGAAAGAAAGAAGAAAGCGACGCCGAGTCTTGCGCGTTCCAAACTTGTTCGGCATCCGCCGGGTCAGGCGGCCGTTTGACGTTAGCCGATGTCGCTGACGTCAAAAGGCGGCCTGACCCTAGCGGAAGGATCCAATCCGTTCTCGTACGACTCTTTGATTCATTACTCCATGCCGGTTTTATCCCGGCGCTTTCTCTGCCACTGGTTCGCAAACCCAAGCGGCTACGGGTTCTTTGTGCTTCTTGGTCAGCGAGGCACAATCTCAATCACGGCGAAAACAGGCCGATGATCCGAGGCCATCGGCTCGGCGATCACTTCGGCGACCGACACGCGGAAGCGAGATGCCGGCCGGTAGAATAGGTAATCGATCCGGGAGGTCGGCTCCTGCGAGGGAACGGTGGGGGCAGCGGCCTCGTCGATGGCATTGGTCCAACGCTCCAGCAGCGTTTGCACCGGCTCCGAATCAGGCACTGCATTGATGTCGCCGGCGAGGATCGTCGGCACGGGATCGTCATCTGCTGCGAACAACGCATTGATGGCCTTGGCCTCCTCAACGCGATCCTCAGGCACGTTGTGCTGGAAGTGCGTGCTGACGAAACGTAGCGGTTCGCCATCGGGTCCGCGGACCGTAACGGCGATTGCTCCGCGCGGGTACGTGACGCGCTGCGGGGTGGCTTCGGTGTACGGGAGCGGATGAATCACGACGTCGAGGATCGGCAATCGGGTCAGCACCGCGTTGCCGTACAGCCCACCTTCGTAGTGTTGGGTAGGCCCGAATCGCACTTTCATATCGGTTAATTCGCCGAGTCGCTGGGCCTGGTGGACGCGGCCGGAGCGATTCACGCCGACGTCGACTTCCTGCAAGGCGACGAGATCCGGCTTGGCCGCGGCGATGACCGCTGCGAGGCGCTCGAGATCGTAACGCCCGTCGTTGCCCTGGCCGTAGTGGATGTTGTAGCAGAGCACCCGCAGAGCACGTGTCTCTTCAGCGTTGAGAGCACAGGGGAGCAGAAGGATGGCGACGGCTGGAATGGCGGCCATCCAACTCTTGATGAGGTGCATTGCGAATGGGGGCGTCGGTCTGGTCATGGTTTCAAGATCCTGGGGGGCTGGAGTTGGAACGAATGCACAGTGACGTTCGGTCGCAAGATCGGACGGTGCGTAACACTTGAGTCAGGCCGGGATTAGGGACTAGCTCTTGAACGGATTAGAGTGCTCCAACTCGGCAAAACCGTCTTCCAGACTGCCGATAAGTCCTGGATGTCCTGCCATCCCTGTGCGAGGTCATACCCGAACGGCTCCAACTTCCTGCTTGCCGCCAGAAACGCGCAGGCAACTTGCCACAATAGCGCACCGTCGTCAAGATCCTCCACAAGAGTCCCGGCGATCGCCTGCTTGGCAGGATCACGCGGGTCGTGCGCATAGACCAGGATGTTCGTATCAACGGCGTTCATGGAGCTGTTCGCGACTGAAGCGCGGCGCACCGGCCGGGACGGGGTTCTGCCGCATCCGCTCGACGACTCGTTTGCGAATCCGCGCCCGCTCCTCTGGGTCCGCAACGCTCGGCGGGACGACGATTGGGCCTTGAACGATCAGTTCGACCTGCGAGTTCTCCGGCAATGCACATCCGGTTTCAGCGACGAACACCCCGTTGCGGTAGACCGCTCGCAAGATCGCGTTCATGCTATTCTCCACCTTCTCTCAAAGTATCTTCATCCATCCTAACGCTGCAGCAGCATGCTGACAAGTGCCGGTGAAATCACCCAATCCCTTGCCCAGTTTCTTGTCCGGAAAGTCGTCGGCGTCACAACGTCAACGCGCCGTAACCGTAGGCCGACGGTGATCGCCCGGCCCATCTGCTTTATCGTGCCAGTATCCTGATGTCCTCCGGCGAGAGTACACGGCGATAGATGCGAACGTCGTCGAGCCAGCCGTGAAAGCGGGCGCGGTCGAGTCCGACGCTATGCCCGCCAACCACCAGATCGCTTCCCGGGTTGATGAAGCCGGGGCGATCCAGACTGGCGACTTCCGAACCATCGACGTACAAACGCATCAAGCGGTTGTCGAAAGTGGCGGCGATGTGCGACCACTGGCCGACCGGCAGCGGTTTGGGGCCGTGCAGTCCATGACTCCAGGCGCTTTGCGGGATCTGCCACACCGGAAGGCCTCCCCCCAAGCCCAGGCGATAACCGGTGGTTTCTTTCGAGACGGTGTTGACCATCCAGTGGTCGCTCTGCTCTGCCTGGCTGGGCTTGCACCAGAGCGCGATCGTGATTCCGCCCGTGTGAAAGAACGGGGCCGGCGCGGGACAAGTTGCCTCACCTTCGCCACAGCGGAGCACGTGGCCGCCGCGGCCGGCTTCCAGAGTCATCTCGGTCGCCGTCAGACCGCAGTCGTTGGCAGTGGAATCCGTCAGCCGGCCGTCGACAACACGTTCGAATTCCCAATGGGCCAGCAGATCGCCGCTGATGCGGTGTGGCTGCCACGGCATTCTGCGGCCGAAGCCGGCCCGCACCTCCAGGTAGCGTTTCTGCGGCGGATCGAGCCCTATGTCTTCCGGAACGATGTCGGTGGTCGCCTCCGGGGCCCAACGCGTGCAGAAGACGCCTTTGAGGGCGTTCAAGAACGAGAAGCCGAGGCCCGACGTCGGTTCGAGGTAGTGTCCTTCGCCGAACTCCGTCCAGTTGTCGAACACGACGAGCCTCTTGTCCCAGCGATCCGATGGCTTGGCATCGACCAGGGCCTTGGCGTCGCGACAGGCGGCCACGAAATTCTCCGCCGTTGGGTTCTCGATGTAGCCACCGTTTTGGGCTCGGCCCCAAGGCCGCGTGTCCCAGCCCATGACCACGTTGGGAATATCCGGAACGCTGCCGGTGCAGGCGTCGCGATTCTGCCAGGTTTCCTTGTAGCGGGCCAACACGTCCGCGTGCTGGCGGAAGGGGATGCCTTCGGGATCGATACCGGTATTCTCGATGCCGCTGGGCCACAGCCCGTAGCCGGAGACGGCGTCCCAACCGCTCTCGGCAATCTGCCTGCCCAACTCTTCTTGCGGGCCGTCCATGCAGGCAATGATGCGCAGGCCGCCGAAGCCCGCTTCGCGACAGCGGGCTCGCATGGCGTCGAAGGCTTTGCGAGTGCCCTCGGGTCCGCCAAGCTGCGGCAGCAGTCTTCGCGGCTGCCAGACGAATAGCATCGGCATATTGTCCAGCTTCAGATACGAGGGGTGCGAGAAATAGTTCTCGATCCAGAAGGGCAGCACGTTGTCCAACAGATCGTCGGCATCCTTGACGCCTTCGGCGCAGCCGTTCTCCCACATGATGCAGAACTTGAACTTGTCGCGGTACCTGGCGTGGAACAGTCCGTCGTGAATCGCATGCCCCAGGGTGTGTTCGATCTTCGGCTCCAGGTGCGCGCGATACCAGCAATAGATGAAGGCACTGACACCGTGCTCCAGCGCGTACTTGATGTGCCAGTCGGCAACCTCGGGAGTGCCCTCATCGTACCAGCCGATGGCCGGTCGCCGTCCGGGCCAGGGCTCGATCAGTTTCCAGCCGTAGTGCGTCCCCTCCTTCCAGAGCGCACAGTAATGCATGAGCCCGATGTAGTCGGTTTTCGCGGGCTGGGGCGCGGGCACGTAGCCGGTGCGTGGCAAGTCGGGCACCGGCTCGAAAGCCAGAAGCAGCTTCTGCGACCGGGTCGCCGCGCCCGCGGCCTCTGCGTCGACGGTGACCTCGAACTCGCCCGGCTTGTCGGCCCGAACGCGCCAAGTAGCTATATCGAAGTCGTTTTGCCCCATGTACGCAATCACCCGCTGCTGGCCGCCGAGAATCTCGATGCCGTCGGGGACGCGAAGACGGAGTCGGACGTTTTCCGCCTCGCCGCCAAGATTCATGACCGCCGCGACCACCGTTTCCTCGCGACCGGGCCGCAGCTTGGCACGTCCGGCGGCCAGATCGCGAACGTAGAGCCAAGGGGTGCCCACCGCGCGGTCCGCCAGCACGAGTTTTTTCAGCGTCACCGGCCCCTCGCCGCCGCTGAAACTCAGGGCAAGGCGTCGGAGGGTTCCTGTCCACTGGTCCGAACTCACGCCCGCGATGATGGTCGGCCGTCCGTTGCCGAGCGGCTCGAAGGCGACAGACCCGGAGCCGGTGTCGGTGGTGAAGTCGATATGCCCCGTCCAACATTGTCCGAGTGATTCCAACTCCAGGCAGGCCAGCGGCAAGTTCGTCAGATCAACCGCCAGTGGCGGACTGACGAACAGGGAAGATGCTGTGGGAGACGTCAGGCAAGCGACGCCACCATGCACCTCGCATGTTGCCCCGCCGAGCGGCTGCCAGCCGTTCCAGCCGGCCTCGCCACCGAAGCTCGAATGCAGTGCGGCGTCGACACCGCTGGACTTGAGCTGCCCGAGCATGGTCGAGCGATCGAAACCGGGATTGCGGATTTCCAGGCGATCGATCAGACCGGCAATGGGACCGATCGTAAGCGGCTCTCCGCCAGATCGGATCTTGCCAAGGTGCCGGCGACTGAACGTCTCGCCGTTGACATTCATTTTCAGTGTCGTGCCGGTCCACTGGGCCCGCACGTCGTACCATTTCCCCGGCTGGACGACCGGACCGCGCAGACGCGGTTCCCATTTGCCATCGGTCTCGACGAAGATCGAGAGATTGCCGCCTTCGCCCGGTCCATCGACGCGCAAGATGTACTCGCCATCCTTTATGGCCAACGTCTGAGCGCCGTCCCGCAGTTCATCGATGCGGAAACGGCAGCGAAGCTCGCTTTCCGGACGCAGCCTCAGCGCAGGGTTGTCTTCCCATTCCAGCGCGCGGCCGACAGCCAACGCCTTGCCCCCTTCGACGCTCGTGAACGCCGGTGTGCCGCCAAGCAGTCTCAATGTCGCGCCCGACGGCTCCGCGGTGCCGTTAAAATCCCAGACGACGTCCGCCTCGGCAGCGCCGCCCAACACCAACAGAGCGAACAACGTCAGCGCTTGGTGCAAACAACTCATCAACAGGCCTCTTCTGACAATCGGTCTCATCGCGGGCACCGCTGTCTGCGGCTGGAAACTTACGACGTGGGCGTGAACGGTTACCGGCTACCGATCCAGGCATACTAAGAGCCTATCCCAAAACCGTCGGGGACTGGCTCATTTTGCGGAGTCTTCGGAGCAAAATGTGCCTGTCCCCTTCTTCCGACGCGGTTTTGGGATAGGCTCTAAGCCAGAGCGGCAATGTGGAGGATAGCAGGTCGAACAGGGGTGTTCAAGCTTTTGGGAGTGGAATCTCCGGGCCTTGCTCCTGCCGACCCCTTCGACCTCCGAAGGACGGCGGAGGCACCCGATCAACTGGCTTGACGGAGAACGCGAGGGTTTACGTTCTTGTCTCGGATGTCCAGTGGAAGCCTGCGACGCACGTTCCCAGTCCGCGATTGTTAGATCCGCGGCAAACAGAGGTTTTTCGAATGGAAGTGGTCGAGGAGAGCAAAGTTGCCGGCCTATGGCACGTCGATCAACCCGCCGGCGCCAGTGGCAAAGGTAACGTTCCGCGATCCGGCTACTGAATCGACTGGTTGCAGAACCTCCTGGTCTCCGATTCCCCTGGTGGACACCGGAGTCGCGTTCCCAAAAAAGCGACGATCAGGGAGTTTGTCCTGGCCTCTTTGACGCCGCCTGGTGGTGCGTATAGAATTCGCCGCCCATTCGAAGAAACGAGCCGGCTCCCACAATACGCAAGATATCCCCTTCGCCAAGCATTTCTTTCGGAGGGCTGAGTGCCCCGTATTTGCCAGGGGAATCAAGCCGCCTGCTTTGTGTACGAAGGCCACAACGCATCCAGCAGATAGTGCATCACCTTGTTCGCATGGCTCGCGTTTCCCTTCTTTATCGCCAGTGGCCCTTGTCAGGGTTGTGGGTCATCGGGCTGTTCGTTGGCATTGACCTGATCTTCAACGGTTGGGGTTGGGTCATGTTGGGGACGGGCCTGAGGCGAATCGGTACGTCTGAAGAAACGCTGGCCACCCCGCCGCTGGTCGCCACGCCTTCTCGTATCATCGAGAGCGACCTCGAGGAGATGACTGTCGACGGCGTTTTCATGATCCAGCAGAACACGCCGGGCACGGAAGCACCCTCCGAGATGAACACCTACTTCCCGGATCGCAAGGCGCTTTGGATGGCGGAAAATGTCGTGGCCTCGTTACACAACATCTACACTCTGCGCGGCACCCTGGTGCGCGACCCGCTGCGCTGGTCCAAGTACATCGCGGAAGCGCTCTACAAGTTCGGCGTCCATGCGGAGGTCATGTTCGCATCGCATCATTGGCCGCGTTGGGGCAATCAGCGCATCCAGGATGTACTCCGCGCCCAGCGCGACCTTTACGCCAAAGCGCTATCTCGGCTTCTGGGACTGCAACCCGGCAACCCTCGTACCGCTTTCACCGGAGGAATCGGCCCCGCTTTACGTCGAGATGATGGGCGGGGCCGAGAAGATCATCGCCAAGGGCCGGGAACTCGTTGAGCAAGGCAGGTACAAGCATGCCTCCGAAATCCTCGACAAGCTGGTGCATGCCGAACCCGAAAATAGGGCCGCGAAAGACCTCCTTGCCGACGTGTACGAGCAACTCGGATACCAACAGGAGAACCCGGGCCTTCGCAACAGCTTCCTAGCCGGCGCGCTGGAACTCCGGTCCGGCATTCCACAGGATCCGATTGCAGCACCTCCAGCCCGGACGTAATCCGCGCCATGTCGACCGAACTCTTTCTCAATTTCCTCGGAATCAAGATGGACA
Organism: Rhodopirellula sp.; assembly: GCA_012728855.1. GTDB lineage: Bacteria > Planctomycetota > Planctomycetia > Pirellulales > Thermoguttaceae > JABWBD01. The sequence goes on from JAAYEH010000450.1 coordinate 45,730, forward strand.
GTCGCAAGGCGGAGAGGATGCGTTTCACCATCAACCTCGTCACGCCGGACAACGGCGAGAAGTTCCTGATCGAACTGGCGAACGCCACTCTCACCAACCTCAAAGGATACCTTGCCGATGGACCGGATCTGACGCTGACCATCAACCGCTCTGATCTCGAGCAAACGATGATTGGCGCGAAGGAACTTGAGGGGTAGATCGCGGACGGAACCTGCAAGGCAGAAGGGGAAATCCGGTGTGCTCGCATGACGTCTTCCGCCGTGCGATAATCGTCATGTAGTCCACAATCTTGATAGGGTGCATTGATATGAGCATCTTGATAGGAGCGGAGATCGAGAAGGCGTTGGAGAATGGATCGATCAAGATCGAACCGCTCGACAGGTCGCAGATCGGACCGGGGGCCGTCGATCTCACGCTCGGCAACGACTTCAGGGTCTTCAGAAAGAGGTCCAAAGTCTACCACGTGAAGAACGATTCCCGCTTCGAGGACATCACCAGGAGCGTCCACGTGGAGGACGGGAGTTTCCTGGTGATCAAGCCCGGCGAAATGATCCTCGGGATCACGCGCGAGAGGATCACCCTGGCCGACAACATCTCCGGCCGCCTCGAAGGCAGAA
>JAAYEH010000451.1 GCA_012728855.1 Rhodopirellula sp.
ACCCCTTTCTTCTTTCCAAGTAGTGACGCACTTTTGCTGAGCAAAGCCGGGGCAATTCAGCTGAGCGACAAAGGGCTGGCAGGCCGCACGGGCGAAGATGGATCGACGCAATGAGTGTACCAGAGAACAACACGAAAAGCAAGCAAGCGGATACCTCAGATGCCACCGCCGACTATGTGGTGCAGGTGACGGCGACTGAGTTACGCCGACTGCGCGGAGACAGCCAGGCCGTGCATCTGTGGTGCATTCTGCTGACGTATGCGGACTGGGATACCGGCAAATGCCATCCGTCCAGATCGACGCTGGCGACCGATATGGGAGTGTCAACAGACACGGTAGATAGAGCCCGTGGGCGACTTCAAGCCGTTGGTTTACTGGCGACTGAGCAGCGCAAAGACCAAAATGGAAACCATACCTCTAATGAGTATACGCTAATACGCCAAAGGGTATCCGCACCACAGCGGATAGGTATGGGCACGGCTGCGGATAGGGTATCCGCAAATTTGCCCATAGGGTATGGGCAGCCGTGCGGAGAGGGTATGGGCACGGATGCGGACCAAACGAATACCAGAGGAACGAGTACCAGTGAACGAGTACCAGTGAACAAGAAAGAGCACGCCGCTAACGCGGCTGCCCCCGCTGGGCTACTGGCGTTTGTGGATTGTTGGAATACCAACTGCCCAGAAGGAAAGCAGACTCGCAGAGACCCGCCTACCACATCCGTCCTACGCGGGTGGAAGCGGCTGGCGAAAGAACCTGAGTTGCGCCAGGCGTTCACAGACCTGGAAAGACTTGGGGCCGCCATCCGAAAGGCGACGTGGGCGCGAGAACAACCCTGGTTCACAGCCGAGAGCCTCTTTGCCAAGGACTCAAACCGGCTGCAATGGAAAATCGAGAAGCTACTGAGGGGAGACTATGACGGAGAAAACGGCCATGCAAACAGTAAACGGGCACCGCTTCAGACGCGCGGGCTTCGGTATCATCCCGCCGCCCCGATTGAGGACCACTTGTAACGCGGAAACGCTCGTGGCAGCCGAGCAGCATATTGCCGAGAACTTGGCGGCAGCCGAAAGCGACCCGGATGCTTTCGTGCGCAAAAGCCGGTTGAAGCTATGGCAGGGTCTCACACCGGAGCAGCAGGTCGCGGACTGGATTCGCGACGAGCGGCGGAAAGATGATTATGCGTGGCGCGACAGATGCCTAACCCGCTGGAAAACGTGCCAACAGATTCTCACAAGCCGGGGGGCGCGGTATCTCCGGTGCCGCTGGCAGAACTACGTCATCGAAACGCCCGAACAGGCCGCAGTCGTGGAAGGCATCCGGACTTGGGCCGATACCCTGCCTGCCCGCATCCGTCGCGGTGAAAACCTGCTGTTGTTCGGCCTCTGCGGCACGGGCAAAGATCACGTGTTGGCTTGCCTTGTCCGCCAAGCGATGTTGCGGCACAACATCTTTTCCCAATGGGTGACCGGACCTGAGTTGTTCCGCCGGTGGCGCGCCGAGTTCAACGGCGGTTCGTCGGTAGACCCGGGTGACGACAAATGCTCGAGCGGTCCCCGACCGCTCTTGCTCATTTCCGATCCGGTGTTGCCGGGCGGCACTTTGACACCCTACCAAGCGGAAAGGTTGTACGCGCTGATTGACCGCCGATCGTCGTACCAAACGTCAACATGGATATCCGTCAACACGACCGGACGCGAAGACTTGGAACAGCGGATCGGCGTGGCGATCGTCGATAGGCTTCGCGACGACGCTACGACGTTCTCGTTCGGCTGGCCGTCGTACCGACAACCATTGCCAAAGGTGACACCATGAACCAAGAGACTCGACTTAGAGACTTCGCCGCACGCCAGCAACGGCTATCGGCACGCCCGGCAAGGCGTGGCGGGATTGACCCGGCTTGCCGGTTGCCATCGTTGGCCGAGTTGGAGCGGATCGACGCACGGGCGGAAGCGGCCGTTGCGCAAGCCAGGACGCACGGAGACGCACGCGGACGGGCCGATGCGACTGCCGAGCCCCTGGACGGCTGCGGGCCAGGAGCGGGGCACGGGGGGGCCGACCGGGTCCTCGGACACCCTAGGCGCGCAGCCAGCGGGAGCCCCCTTCCGCCATCTTCATACACGTGACGCGCTGATTCCGGCTGGCGGCGACGAGACGAAAGAAAAATTCCGATGACGACTGAAACCATCGACTGGACGGCGACCTTGCGACCGCTGGACCTGGACGCGCTCAGGCCCGTTTTTCCCGCCGACGCGATCCGGAAGGACGCCCGGCTTGCCCTGGACGATGAGCGCACGTTCCGGCGCCGCGGGCGCCATGAGGCAGACGACGCGACCCGCATCAGCCGGGCGAAGGACTGCTTGACCCGACTGCCGGACGAAGGCGAGAGCATCCACATCATCCTACGCGGCACGTTCCGCAACAGTGATTTTGTGGATGCCATCCTGCAGCTTGCCGCGCCCGCCGTGGCGGAAGAACTCTACTTGGCGACGTTGGGACTCGACAGGAAAACCGCAGACGGCTTGCTCCGTTTGCTGGACGCCGGAACGGTTCGACGCTGCAGCTTGCTGGCTTGCGTCTATTTCGAGTCTCACGAC
>JAAYEH010000452.1 GCA_012728855.1 Rhodopirellula sp.
AATTGCCACGCGAGAAAGATGCTGGCCGAGTCTACCGTCTGCCGACAGAGGCTGAGTGGGAGTATGCGTGCAGGGCTGGGACAGCAACACGCTTCTGCTGCGGAGACGATGTCAACGAGCTTGGGGGGTATGCGTGGTTCGTAGGCAACTCTGACCGCCAATCACATCCCGTTGGCCAGAAGAAACCTAACGCCTGGGGGCTCTACGACATGCATGGGAACGTCTCCGAATGGTGTCACGACTGGTACACTCACGATTATTGCCACTTGCCATCCGATGATCCGCAGGGTCCGCAATACGGTACCGAGCGAGTCAGCCGAGGCGGCTGTTGGTACGAGAAGACTGCCACGTGTTGCCGGTCAGCATACCGTGGCAGGTCTTTTTCAATCAACAATATGCAGTCCCGAGGTTTCCGGATTGTTCTGGTTCTGCCCGTACATTAGTAGTACGGGTGCGCGTTGTACTCTGCGCCTGTTATGAAGCGGTCTGATAGTGGCGTTGGCCGGTAGCGTTCTCCTGTCTTCTCCTCCAGAAGGAGGGAAGAGGATTGGTGTCGCTGAGGTAGTCGGCGGAAAGTTGGAGCAGGGCATCGGCTCCGCCCTCGGACCAGGACTTTTCGGTCCCCTTCACCCGTCGATTGATCTGCTTGATCGTCGATTCGATATGGCTGCTGGTAATCGGCAGTCCCTGGCGACGGTACTCATCGTACTTAATGCGTGACTTCTGGTTCTGGAGATAACGGATCGTGTCGGCCACCTTCTTGCGAGGCGACTCCTCCGCCTCGCCCTCGGCTGGCAGGCCCAATTCCTGCTGACGCTGCCGTAGTTCCTCCAAGACCTTTTCAACCTGACCGCTCCAGGTCCACTGTGCCTAACGGCAATAGATCGGCCTGCCGCGCCGTGGACACCCGCCGCGCTTCGACGACCCATGCAACCGACTTTTTAGACACCCAGCTTTCGGACGGTCCGAACTTAAGCATCGGCGCTCCAACGCAACCCGAAGCTCATCAACGCTTTCCGGCCGAGCGCCACTTCCGACCGAAAACGCAGAAAAGCTGCCTTGGCTAAAAACTCCCCTCAAAACCCGTGCGAGTCGAGAGTCGCTGTCGGCCTGGATAGCGCGGCGTCTCGGTATAGCGACTCTGAAGCAGTTCGCCCGAGCGCCGGAATTGTCACAGATCCTTCTTTCTTTTCCTCCGCCCGTCCCCGTCACGAAAGAACTGCCAGCCCTGGCCCAAAAAATCTCCCTCGACAAATCGCGCCGCATCGCCCATGTTGACGTTGGGCATGTGGACACACGATCACTTCCATTCCCCGCGGGCAGATCCGGCCGGTTTCGCGCCTCTCCGCTCCGAAGCTCTTTGACAATTCGATTCCGATGGCAGATTTCCTGCGGCGACCGCGTCCAGCAGCAGTCGCGTCCCGCCACAAGCTCCGGTCTGCAACCCCCCTCCCCTTCCGCCTTTCTTCTTGCTCCAGGCCCCATCCTCCCCCGCAGAAGCGTGTGGCCGCCCAACGCCATCGCAATTGAGAAATCGCAAACTTGGTGGCCACACCCGCTAGACATTCCCCTCGAGCTTCATCCGGTACATCCGGGCAAACGCTTTGAACCGGCGGGCGTCGCCGCGATCGCCGCAGAAGAGCACCGGGTGAGGGCCGGGATAGACGTCGCAGACATCGCCGACCCCGTCGATCTCCATCAGCACTCGCGTCGCGCAGCCGCCCGTCGGCGGCGATGCGGGGGAGTTGACGACCTTGCCCGTCCAACAGCTCAGGTTGTCCTTGCCGCTGTGGTACTTCACCAGCAGAGCGGGCTCCCCGGGCGTCCATTGCACGTCGAGCGCCGCCGTTTTGGGAAGTTGATGAAAGAAGGGGCGGACCAGGTAATTCTGCGGCTGGGCTTTCGGTCCATGAAGGTTCAAGGCGCACGTGCAGTGCGCCCCGAAGTAGCGGTTTTCGCTCGTGTCGAACTCCGGATTGTGCTGGAAGCCGGCCCGTTCGATCAGCCAACGTCCCAGCATCATCGTCAGCGTGGCATCGAGATGGTTTTCGCATCCGCAGGGCACGAGCTGGCCGTTGTGGATCGCAAAGCTCAGGCACGGTTTGCGGTGCTTGAGGAACAGACACTCGATGGTCACCGCATCGGCCCCGTAACGCTCGAGAATCTGCTCGACGGCACGATGCGCGCGGAAGGCTTCGACGAAGTAGTCGTCGCCGACGTCCATTACCTGCTCGGCCCCTTTCTTGAATTGCATCGCCTCGCGGACCATCGCCTCGTTCGGTTTGATGGCGTCGAAGAGGCTGTTGAATTCGTCCGCCGGCACCGTCACGATCTCGGTATCCAATAGAGCCTCGCGTCCCTCGGCCGCCTCTTTGATCCGCCCGGAAACGCGGAGCAAGCGGCTTTGGGCGAGCATCTTCCTGGCGCGGACCGCGCGGAGCCCGCGCTCGATCTCGTCCCAGTTTTCGATGGAGTGAATGTAGTACAGCCCTTCGGCGTTGCGGAGGTAGTCGGGCGGCAACTGGTGGTTCGAGCCGACCGAATGGTAGACGATCGCCGTCGGCGCCGCCTCGGCGGCGATCCGATGAGACCAGGGGGAGAAGGTGTTCCAGAAGTTGACGACGAGCACGGCGTCGGCCGGATTCGCTTTGGCGGCCGCGATGAACTCGTTCACCTTCGCTTCCTGATAAATCGCCTGCGGCGCGAACTCGACGTCGATGCCCAACACCGCGGCGATCTCGCGGATCTTGCCAGTGAACTTCTCCGCTTGCTGCTCCGGCTGAAACTGATTGCCCGGCCAGGTGAACCAGTTGTGGATCCGCCACGAATCCTCCATCCGGCCTTCATTGACCACGTCGGCCGGCGGGTAGAGAAACACCACCTGCACCCGCGCCGGATGCTTCTCGCGCCTGGCGACGGGGAGGGAGAGCCGGGCCGGTGCATCGTCCGCCGCTGCCGTGGACAGCAGCGCCGCCGCCCCCAGCATCCCGCCGGCAGCCAGAAAACGACGTCGATCGAAAGCGCCAGAAGAACAAGACTCACACATTGCGTCACCCTCCGCGGTTGGGCCTACTCGGGACTGAGTACACACGATTCTCTCTCGGTAACCGTCCCTTCAGATTAACCAAAAGTCCGGTGAGCGTCACTACCTCGCGCCAGGATTTCCAAAGCGAGTTGTGGCCCGTCGAGTGTTTTGCTCAGGAGTCGTCGATTCGGCTCCGCACCCGGCGAAAGATGTGGCGAGCGGCAGATGATCGCGTCCCATCAGCCCGGCTGCTCGGAAGCAGCCGGGCTGATAAACGGGTAAGCTTTCATCCGCCGCTCACCTAACGGTACAGCGGAGAACCGTTAGCGGTTTTCTTGAATTGCAGTGCGTTAGGGGCTATTGTGGGAGGGAAGACGGAAGGAAACCAGTCTAGGAATGGAAAAGGAGAACCCGGAGCATGAAGACACTTGCAATACTGCTTGGCGCGGCTTTGTCCATCATAGCAAATGCCGCGATGTCGGCGGACAATCCAAATGCGCTAACGCTGGAGAACGGGGTTTTGCGGTTGGAGATTCAGAAGACGCCCGTGCCCTCTATTTCGCGACTCGTTCACAAGGCGAGCGGTCAGGCTGTGGTCGCCGGGGCCGCCCAGGGGAATCTCTTCTCGATCACTTTCGCCGGCGATGACGGCAAAGCGGAGACGATCTCCAGCGCCGCGGCGGGCCAATCCGAGGCGAGCGTGACGAGAACCGAGACGGGGACCAAGGCCGTCATCAAATACGCGGAGTTCCCGGCGAGCGAGGTGGAAGTCGAGGTCACGGCCGTTTGCGACGAGAACGAGGCGTCGACGCTCTGGACGATGCGCGTCGCGCATCCAGCGGGACGGCGTTTGAAGACGGTCCGCTTCCCCCAATTGCTCGCCGTGCCGGCCATCGGTGACGGCAAGGACGACTGCCTGGTGCTGCCGGCGCTGGCCGGCACGCGCATCGCGAACCCGGCGGAAAACTGGACGAACGGCTACGGGGTAACGCTGCAATATCCGGGAAATCTCTCGGCGCAATTCCTCGCCTATCAGGATTCCTCGGCGGGCGTGTATCTGGCCGGCATGGACACGGCCGGATGCCCTATGTCGCTGGGAGTGTGGAAGCAGCCCGAGGGTTTCCTCTGCCGGCATGAATTCACGGCCGTGGCCGATGATCAGGGCGATCGCGGAGGCCTGTGGGAGAGCCCCTATCCGGTGGCGATCGGCGTTACCCAGGGCAGTTGGTGCGACACGGCCGATCAATACAAGCGATGGGCCGTCCGGCAGTCCTGGTGCGCCACGACGCTTGCCCAGCGCCACGACATCCCTGCCTGGTGGAAGAACGGGCCCGCTGTCCACGTCTGCGAGGTCCGCACCTATGATGCCACGCGAACCTGCACCGCTTCCTACTATCCGAAACTCCACGACCACCTCCGCGTGTTTCGCGAGAAGATCGACGGACCTGTCGTTGCCATGTTCGCGGGCTGGGAAAACCACCGGCGGTGGACGGGCGGCGACTACTTCCCGGTCTTCGACGCAGACAACGCAAGGCAGGTCATCCGGCAACTCAGGCAGGACGACTTCCGCCCGTTCTTCTTCCTGTCGGGGCTGTTCTCCACGTACTGGAACGAGGGACGGGACGGCGGCGAGATTCCCGCGGCGAAGCGATATCTGGACGCCTATGTTCCGGACGAAAAGACCGGCGAGCCGAAACAGTACGTTCTCAACGAATCGAGCCCTAGCGGCGACTGGAAGCGGCACTCGTACCAGTTCTGCGTCGCGGCGCCCCGAACCAAACAGTTCTTCTGCGACGTGGTCGACCAGGCGCACGCGCTGGGCGTCGATGTATTACAGATGGACCAGACCACTTCCGGCGCCGGCGATGTCTGCTACTCCACCGCACACGGCCATCCGCCGGGCGTGGGGCTTTACCAGAGCCGCGAATTCCACGAACTGCTCGACGCCATGCGAGGACAGGGCAAACGCCATTCGGCCGACTTCGTCCTCTTTCACGAAGAGCCCCACGAGCAATTGATCCCCCATGTCGACGGCTTTCACGTTCGCGAGTATTACGAGAAACGCTGGTATCGCGGTTATCCCGGTGCGACCGGCATCCCGCTCTTCTCGTACCTCTATCACGAGTTTGCTTCAGGCTACGGCGGCGACAGCGCTGGGCTGAGCAAGGACAATAGCCGTTGGAACGTCCGTTGCCATGCCATGAACCTCGTGGCCGGCCGCACACCCGGCGGCTCCATCTGGTCCGCCCACCAGAACATGTTCGACGCCCATCCGGACCAGATCGCGATGATCCGCAATCACAGCCGGCTGTTGAAGACGCGGGCGAAAGACTTTCTCATGCTCGGCAAGATGCTGCATCCGTATGTGTTGGCCGTACCGGCCGTGAACATCCGCATTTCCGTTCAGAAAGGAGGCAAATGGACCCAGGAGGATCTGCCGACGCCGGCCATCCTCACCAGTTCATGGCAATCGGCCGATGGCAGGATCGGCCACCTGTTCGTGAACATTGCCGAGACGCGGCAACCGTTGACGGTAAACCTCGATACGCGCAACGCACCCGCTGCGGAATCATACGCAGCGCAGGTCTATCGCTCCACGGAAGGCGAAGCGTTCCGGCAAGTGTGGCAAAGCCAGGCGATACCGAAGGAATATGCCATCGAGTTGAACCCGCTGGAGGTCGTGTTTGTAGAACTCCGCCCCGGCCGGGCTGCTTAGCATCGGCGAAAGAATACAACCACTCGGCAAGATGTTATTTGGATACGCCAGCCGTCGTTTAACCGCAGGGCCAACGGCCCACGCGCGATTTGACGCGATGGTCTTCGATTGCAGCCGCCCGCGCGGGCCGTTGGCCCTGCGGTTAAACAATAGGGCGGGCGGTGAAATCATTGCGATTCATGCAGCCGCCTGATAGAATCCGGCTTGTGCGGCGTGCGAGGTTTCCCATGAAAGGAGCGGTACGATGAAGATCAACGGCTCGTTGCTCAACTGTGGTGGCTGTCCCTTGCATCGGCGGGATTTTCTGGCGGCGGGCTGTGCGGCGTGCGGCGGCGCGTTGGGGCTGGCAGCGGGCGCGGGGAGTGCCCGCGCGGCGGCGGAGAAGCCGCGTGTCCGCATCATCTATTCACTTCATGCCGACGTGCAGGCGCAGCCCGATTGGCCGAACATCGGCTTCGATTTCCGCCCTGTCATGGCCCGGACTCAAGAGGCGTTGGCGAAGGGTTGCCCTGAGCTGGAATTCGTCGCCTCGACGGCAACCGGCCCGGAAGAGGCCAAGAAGATTGTAGAAAGCGATGCCGGCGCCGATATCGCCGCCTACGTCATCTACCAGATGAACTGTTGGAATCGGGTGGTCCAGACGGTCGTGGAGACGAAGAAGCCCGTTCTCTACGTCGATCTCCTTTACGCCGGCAGCGGCGGATTCCTGGTTTACTCATCCCAACTCTTGCAGAGCCATCCCAATTTCGGTTTCATCGCCTCGTCGCGGGCGGACGACGTAGTGACGTGCGCGAAGAGAATCGCTCCGTCGATCGCCGCGCCCGAGCGGTTCGGCGAGACGATTGCCGCGGTGCGGCGAGCCTGTACGCAGGATGCCGGCGATCTCTCCTGCAAGCCGGATCCGCTTCAGATGCTCGGCGTCGGCGATTGGCGCGAGGCCATGAAGCGTTCGAAAGTGTTGCTGGTGGGCCGTGAGTTGGGCAAACGAGCGCCGGCGATCCGCGAAAGTTTGGGGATCGACGTGGTCGAGATGCCGTTTCAAGTGATCAACGACGCCTGGCAAGCCGCCGACAAGGACCAGGCCGGCGAGGTCGCCGATCGCTGGCAAAAGAGCGCCACGAAGGTCGCCGATGTCAGCCGCGCCGAACTGGAAAACTCCGCCGCCATGTACCTTGGCATGAAGTCCGTGCTGAAAGCGCACCAGGCCAATGCCGTCACGGTCAATTGCCTGGGCGGATTCTACGGCGGCCACATCCACGCCTATCCCTGCCTCGGCTTCCACGAACTTTGCAACGAGGGGCTGATCGGAGGCTGCGAAGGTGATTTGCGATCGGCAGTGACGATGGTCGCCCTCTCCGCGCTGACGCAAGGCCGGACCGGGTTCATCTCCGATCCAGTGATCGACGTGGCGGCGCGGCGAATCATCTACGCGCACTGCGTGGCGTCGAACCGTCCTTTCGGCCCGAAAGGCGCGGAGAATCCGTTCGAGATCCTCACCCATTCGGAGGATCGCAAGGGAGCGGCTATCCGGTCGCTCATGCCCGAGGGTTACATGACCACGACGGTCGAGTTCGAGCCCGCCCGCAAGGAAATCTTGTTCCATCAGGGCAAGTCGGTCGGCAACGATTTGTGCGACCGGGCCTGCCGGACGAAGCTGGCGGTCGAACCGGTGGGCGACTTGGAGAAGCTCTTCCGCTATTGGGGAACCTGGGGCTGGCACCGCGTCACCGCCTACGGCGACCTGAAAGAGCCGATCTTCGCACTGGCCGACCAAATCGGCTGGAAGGTCGTCGAAGAAGCCTGACGCGGCCTTCGGCCATAGCCAAGTAGGGTGGAATTCCTTCCACCCGGGCCAACCGAATCAGCCCGACGACCCTGCGGGCACGTCGCGTCGAAGCCCGGGAGAGTTGTCTTTCCCCGCGGACGTGCATACCTTTCTGCAAGGAGCGATATTGCCGACGAAGATCGAGGAGCCCCCATGAAAGCCGCCTACATCGAGCAGCCCGGACCACCGGAAGGCATTGTGTATGGCGACCTTCCGACGCCCGAGCCGGGGGACGATGAGGTTCTTGTCAAGGTTGCCGCAGTGGCCGTGAACCCCGTCGATACCTATGTACGGGCCGGAATGATCCCGTTCGACCTTCCGAAACCGTTCGTCGTCGGCTGCGATTTGGCCGGCATCGTGCAAGCGACTGGCCCTAAGGCCAACCGCTTCAAGGCAGGCGATCGCGTCTGGGGCAGTAATCAAGGGCTTTTGGGTAGACAGGGCACTTTCTCCGAGTACGCCTCGGTGCAGGAGAGGTGGTTGTATCCCACGGCGGATGGAGTGTCTGATCGTGATGCGGCGGCGATTGCCCTGGTTGGAATCACCGCGCACCTTGGATTATTTCGCGAGGCTTGGCTGCAAGCCGGCGAGACGGTTTTTGTCCACGGCGGATCGGGCGGCGTGGGTTCCTGCGTGATTCAGATGGCCAAGGCAGTCGAGGCCCGTGTGATCACGACAGCCGGCAGCGACGAAAAGAAGGAGATTTGCCGGCAACTCGGCGCTGATCGCGTCGTGAATTATAAGACCGAGGACGTCGATGCCGCTATTGGGGAGTTTGCCCCCGGGGGGCTCAATGTCTGGTGGGAGACGCTGCGAGAGCCGAACCTCGAGGGGATCGTCGGTCGCATGGCGCTCGGCGGTCGAATCGTTATCATGGCTGGCCGCGATGCCAGGGCGACGCTCACGATCGGTCCCTTCTACACCAAGGACTGTTCGATACTTGGGTTCGCCATGTTCAACGCTTCGCCCGAAGCGCAGCGGGCGTCGGCGGAGGATATCGGCCGCTGGATGGGTGAAAAGAAACTCAGGCCGCTGATCGGCCGTGTGATGCCGCTTGCCGAAACGGCGGCTGCCCATCGGCTCCAGGAGGACAACACTCTGCACGGCGAGGGGACACTCACGGGGAAGATCGTACTGGAGCCTTAAGATCGGGAAGATGCGCTTTTCGGGAAGATAACCATGCCTGATTTAGCTGCCGTCTTGAGGGCGGAGATTACGCGCCTGGCGAGGAAGGAAATCCGACAGCAAGTCAGCGCAACGCAGAAGACGGCCGCCCAGCATCGTCGCGACATCGCCCAACTCAAACGCGAGTTGCAGGATCACGAGCGGAAGATCGCCGCCTTGGAGACGGTGGCGCGTGAGCGGCTGGCGGAGTCGCGAGCGGGCGAGAAATCGGCCGATGCGACTCGATTCTCCACGCGTTCCGTCAGAGCCCAGCGAAAACGCTTGGGGCTTTCGGCCGAGCAATTCGGCCGCATTCTCGGAGTGTCGTCCCAAACGGTCTACAATTGGGAGCGAGGACGGACGCGACCCGGCAAGGCACAGTTCGACGCCTTGGTGGCCCTGCGACAAATTGGCCGGCGCGACGCGCTGCGCCGGCTGAAGTTATTGGAGAGCGACGAGACCCCGGATGGGTAAATCGCCCCAAGAGCGTCAATCAGGCAGCCCATCTGCAATGTTTTGGTGATTTTGACCTTGTGCTGTGGAGTTTCGCACCGGAATCGCATGATGTGACTTTCGGGGCTTCCGCACGACACGATCTATCGGGATCCACTTTGTGTTTTTTGGCGACCCCGTTGGTCGTCATTCCCGTCGCCAGATTGTAAGGATCGGCGAATGAATGACTGTCGTGAAATTGACACCGGAAGGGGTCGGGAGTCTTTTTTTCCTGTCGGCCGGGCGATGGTTTCGTGTATGGATAGAGGCTTTTTCGGCCGACAGGAAAAAAAGACTCCCGACCCCCTCGGCCCCGCCACTGCCGGTAAACACGACAGTAATTCCTTCGCCGATCTTAAGCGATCTCTTGCCGCGTTGGCTTCAGCGTCGATGCAAACCGACGAACGTCAATTCTAGAGATCACTTGATCGGCGCGAAAACCGCGCCGGAGCTTGCGATGTCGCCGCAGTCTTCGCCATAATGGCGGGCGGATGGGCCGAAGGCGGGAATCGGTTCCCACCGGCCGCTCGAACCGCTTCTGCAAGGAGTCGCGAGATGTCCACTCTGCTCGCAAGGCTGGCTGGTGTCGCAACGATCACGCTGGCGGTTGCCGCTGCTGATGCGGCTCACTCCCTGGAGCCGGCAGAAGCGGCCGGGGTGCTCGACCGGATCGGCATCGACCGCGGCATCTGCGTGGTGCTGGGAATGCAGCCAGGCGACGGGCCGGAGTTGACCGTCGAGCTGGCCAGGCAAAGCGAGCTGTGCGTCTGGTTCCAATCGCCGGATGCCGGCGAAGTGGCTGCGGTCAGGCAGTCCGCCAGTGCGGCCGGGCTGCTCGGCAGTCGGATCTTTGCCGATAGCGGCGGCTTCGACACGTTGCCGCTGGCCGACAATATCGCCGGAGCGATCGTCACGCGCGGAGCCGCCGAGCGACAGACTCCTGAAGCGGAACTCTTCCGAGTGCTGCATCCGGAGGGAGTGGCCCTTCTCGGCAATCGCTGCCTCGTCAAACCGTGCCGCGAGGGGGTCGATTCGTGGAGCCACGTGTACCACGGCCCCGACAACAATCCTCTCTCCACCGACCAGATCGCCCGCGCGCCCTACCTGACGCAATTCCTCGGCGATCCCAAGTTCTGCCCCATGCCGGAGGTGTCGGTGGCGGCGGGCGGCCGTGTCTTTCGCGCCTTCGGCCACATCGCCCATAAGGCGAACCAGAATGCGATGCTCAACACACTCCTTGGCATCAACGGCTACAACGGCGCGATCCTCTGGCGGCGCCCGCTTCACGAAGGCTTCATGATCCACCGCAATACGATGATCGCCACGTCGGAGGTTCTCTACCTCGGCGACGACGAGTCGTGCAAGATCCTCGATGCCGGCTCGGGAGAACTGCGGGGTGAGATCGTCGCGCCCGCGGAAATCACCGACGGACCGGTCTGGAAATGGATGGCGCTGGACGGCGGCGTGCTTTACGCACTGGTCGGGCATGAGGAGGTGCGGCCCCAGACCCAGCGGTCCGAAGTGCCGGGCTTGGGGCATTGGCCGTGGGGAATGTGGCAGGGCCATGAATACAAGGATCCGAAGACCAGCTTCGGTTTCGGGCGGACCTTGGTGGCCATCGATCCGTCGACAAAGGAGGTTCTCTGGCATCATCGCGAGGAGGATTTCGTCGATGCCCGCGGCATCGCCATGAAGAACGGGCGAATTTACTTCTACAGCCCGCAGAAATTCTTGGCATGTCTTGACGTCGCAACGCGCAAAGTCGTCTGGCGAAACGCCTCGCAAGATTTGCTCGAGGCGATCGGCCGCGACGGGCCGGCGCAACACTACACCACGGGCTACTCCACCACGACTTTCTTCAAGTGTAGCGACCGTTATCTCTTCTTCGCCGGTCCGCAGCGGACCCGCATGGTCGTTGCTTCGACAGACGACGGGCGGCTCGTCTGGCAGAAGGAGACGGGCAACCTGCAACTGGTATTGCGCGACGACGCCGTCTACTGTGCCGGCCCGCAAGGGGCCGCCGGCTTCAAGCTGGCCTACGGCACCGGTGAGACTCTGGCCTCACTCCCCGGTCGCCGCGCCTGCACGCGGGCGACCGGAACGGTCGACAGTGTCTTCTTCCGGGCCAGCGGCGGCACGGTGCGGATCGACGTGGCCGACGACACGGCGAAACACCTCGCCCTGATGCGCCCGCCGTGCCAGGACGGGGTGATTGTCTCCGACGGTTTTCTCTATTGGGGACCGTGGATGTGCGGCTGCCAGCTTTCGCTCTACGGGCATATCTGCCTGGGACCGGCGGGCGGGTTCGATTTCCATCCCGAAGCGGATGGTTTGCGGTTGAATCGGTTCGTGGACGATCCGGCGGCGGTGAAACCGTTTGAAACGCGGTCCGGCGACTGGACAACGTATCTGGCCGACAATGCCCGCTCGGCCACCACCGATGTCCGCTTGCCCGCGCAGATTCAAATGCAATGGTCATGCGCGTTGCCCGGCGGCGTTCGCGCCACGGCGCCGATCGTGGCCGGCGAGACGGTGTTTGTCGGCGACGACAGCGGTGCGGTCCACGCCTTGAATGTTCGCGACGGTTCCGTCCGCTGGAAGACGTACACCGGCGGCGCCGTTTACTTTCCGCCCGCGTTGTGGCAGGGGCGGCTCTACGTCGGTTCGGCCGACGGACACGTCTACGCTTTGGAAGCGGCCACGGGGCGGCTGCTCTGGCGCTACCGGGCCGCGCCGGCCGATCGCCGCATCCCGGTCTACGGCAAATTGATTTCCACCTGGCCGGTTGCCGGGGGAGTTGCCGTAGCCGACGGGGTCGTTTACGCCGCGGCGGGCATCGCGCATTACGACGGCACCTATGTCTACGCCTTGGACGCCGTCAGCGGCAAGGTGCTGTGGTGCAACGACACCTCCGGCCGCCAGGCGGCGGAGGTTGACTGCGGGATCAGCCTCCAGGGCAACCTCTCGGTGGCCGACGGCGAATTGCGGTTTCTCGGCGGCAGCAAGTACAACACGGCGCGCTACGATCTCAAAACCGGCGAATGCTTGAATCCGCCGGAGAACACCATCGTGTCGCAATTCCGCACCGCCTTCTCTCCGTACTACCCGGAGTATGGCCGCTACATGTCGCTGGCACATCGATTGCCGGACGGCAAGGAGCTGATCTACGAGGCGAGCTACGAGGGGAGCCAGCACTTGCCGCTGACGTTGTTCGGGCCGCTGCCGCCGGGCACCGGCCGCACCGTTCTGGATCAAGCCCGCTGGCCGCTGGCACGGCGCGGGGGCCCCAAGCGGGACGTGGTGTGGATTGACAAGAGCGGCCGGCGGCTGAATGCGCTGGCCGTCACCCCGACAGCAGTTCTGGCTACGGGGCACACTGGTACAGGGGATGAAGCAACCCCCTTCCTGGCGGCAATCGATACCACGACCGGCGCGGACCTCTGGCGGTTCGACGTTCCCGCCACCGCGGAACGGGGCGGGTTAGCCTTGGATCATGCCGGGCGGATTGTCGCCGTTCTGGATGGCGGGAGGATCGTTACCTTCGGCGACAAAGTTGCTTTCAACCCTGCCGCTGGAAATAATGAATAGCCCCCGGAGATTTTAGCCATGATGCCTCTTTTCGCACGGCGGTCGTCCTACTCGCGAAGGCGAGGCGACGCCGGCGATTGCCAGAGGATCAGGCGGCGAGCGCTTCAGTTCGAGATGCTGGAAGATCGTCGCGTGCTGTCCGTCGCTCCGTTAGGCGGATCTCCGGATTCGGGTCTACTCGCGGTAGACGTGTCCACCTACGAAGCAGCTCGGATCCTTGTCCGTTTTCGCGACAATCAAGCTCCCCCGCAGGAGAGTGAAATCCTGGCCGGCAGCCACTACGGCCAATCGTTTCCGTTGATTTCGGGTCTGCGAGAGGTCCGGTTGGACGGCGGCGTAGGAGTTGAAGACGCGCTGGCGCGCTATCGCGGCCACCCTGCGGTTCTCTATGCCGAGCCCGACTACCGCGTTCAGCTTGCCGCGATACCCGCCGACCCCCGCTTCGGTCAACTCTGGGCGTTGCACAACACTGGCCAGAACGGAGGCACTCCGGACGCGGATATCGACGCGCCGGAAGCCTGGGATCTGGCTGCGGAAACCGGTCGGACGATTGTCGCCGTGATCGATTCCGGGGTGGATTACACGCACCCGGACCTGGCCGCGAACATGTGGCGCAATCCGGCCGAGATCGCGGGAAACGGAATTGACGACGACGGAAACGGTTTCGTCGACGATGTGTATGGGGCTGACTTCATCAACCGGGACGGCGATCCGATGGACGACCACGGGCACGGCACGCACGTGGCGGGCACCATCGCCGCGGTACACGACAATGGCCGGGGTGTTGCCGGGGTCAACCCCAGCGCCAAAATCATGGCGCTGAAATTCCTCGACGCCTCCGGAAGCGGTTCCCTCCTCGACGCCGTGGCAGCGCTGGACTACGCCGTCGCCCACGGCGCGCAAATCTCCAACAACAGTTGGGGCAGCGGCCAGTTTTCCCAGGCGCTGGAGGACGGCATCCGCCGCGCGCAGCAGGCCGGCCACATCGTGGTGGCTGCGGCAGGCAACAACGGATCGGATCTCGATCTCGTTGCCTCCTACCCGGCAAGCTACGGCCTCGACAACGTCGTCTCCGTCGCGGCAACCGATCGAAACGACCTGCTCGCCGCTTTCTCGAACTACAGCGACCGCAGCGTCGACTTGGCCGCCCCCGGATACGCCATCCTCAGCACCAAGCCGGGTGACACATACGACACGTCGAGCGGCACGTCGATGGCCGCTCCGCATGTCTCCGGCGCCATCTCGCTCGTCTGGGATCTGAATCCGGATTGGGACTACGCACGGGTGATCGGCCAGGTTTTGGCCACCGTGGATCCGCTACCCGGTTTGACCGACAAGACTGCCAGCGGAGGCCGGCTGAATGCCGCGGAAGCTTTGCGATCGGACACGCGCGGGCCGCGGGTTCTTTCCAGCACTCCCAACGGCATCGTGACAGGATCGGTCGCCGGCATCGCGTTCACCTTCAATGAACCGATCGACGCCGCAACCTTTACGATTGCCGATGTGACCGAATTGACGGGGCCCGACGGCGAGTTGGCCGCCACCAAGGTCGCCGTTTCCGGGAGCACCGCCACCGTTTCGTTTGCCGCACAGACCGCGCCGGGACTCTATCGCATCGTGATCGGCCCGGACATCGACGACCTGGCGGGCAATGCGATGGACCAGGATGGCGACCGCCTCGCCGGCGAGAGCGGGCAGGATGCTTTTGCCGCCGCCTTCACGCTCGTCGACGCGGTTGCCTTTGCCTCCGCCGACGTTCCGCTGCCGATCCAGGACAACGCATCGATCGTCTCGTACCTCGACATCGATGAGGATATCACGATCTCCGACCTCGATGTCTGGCTCGACATCGACCATACCTGGGACAACGATGTGCGTTTCTACCTGGTAGGCCCGGGAGACGATCTGCAGGATCACGTGGTTCTTTCGAGCTTTCGCGGCGGCGGCGGCGACGGCTATCGCAACACGCGATTCGACGACGAAGCGACTCTTTCGGTGACCCAGGCAACGGCGCCGTTCACCGGCAGCTACCGGCCTGAAGAGCCGCTGGCCGCTTTCGACGGCCGCAGCGCGCGCGGCCGCTGGGCTTTGGTCGTGCAGGACGCGGTCGCTTTCGACCGCGGGGATCTCCTCGGCTGGTCGCTGATCATCCAACCCGAGGATGACGTCTCCGTCGATCCTGCCCCGGGTGATGCGGGCCAGCCGAATCTTGTCACGGGCCGCGCGACGAGCGTCGTGGCCGCCGGCAAGGATTGGACGACGGTCGCGCTGGATCGCACCTACCGCGATCCGGTCGTTGTGGCCACCGCCAACTACGGCGACCTCGAAGGGCCCGCGGTCGTCCGCATCCGCAACGCTCAAAACGCCTCGTTCGATTTTCAAGTCGTCACACCCGGCGGCGGCGCGATCGATGGAGTCGGCGTTTACTACATGGTTGTGGAAGCGGGCGTCTACAACGAAACTGAACACGGCATTCGCATGGAGGCGATGAAGTATGTCTCCGACGCCGTCGACCGGCAGGGATCCTGGAGGGGCGAACGGCGCGATTATCGCAATGTCTACGCCAAACCGGTCGTTTTCGGCCAGGTGATGACGGCCGGTGACGACTGGTCGGTCTTTTGGTCCCGGGGCGATTCCGTGCGTGAACCGCCGTCGTCGACGGCGCTCTATCTCGGCAGGCACGTCGGAGAAGACCTCTCGGCCGCAAGGGCGGCAGAGACCATCGGATATATCGTCTTCGAGTCGG
>JAAYEH010000453.1 GCA_012728855.1 Rhodopirellula sp.
ACTGCTCGCCGACAACGTCAGCATGGATTTTGTGGCGAATATGGGAAAGGTTATAAACCAGTTCCTGGCGCAATATGCTCAATAATGTTAGCATGTAAATTCTCTTACATCATCAGTGCGAGACGCTAAAGCCCCGCATGGAAATGCGGGGACCTGACTTCACGTCGCGGAGCGACACCACGCCGTTGCATTTGTTTTTGTTCTGCGATAATCCCGACGCGAACCAGAACACCAAACGGCGATGATTCGCTGCGCGATAACAGTCAGGTCCCCGCATTGCCATGCGGGGCTTCTTGCGTTGGGCTTGTTTGGTTGTGCGGTGTCGTGCCAACGAAAACGGCAAGGTTCATGACCACGCATGTTGCATAATTAAGAAGATCGGCATCGCAAGATATGGAAGGACCGCGTAGAACACCCAGCCCTTGCCGCACTCGTTAAGCATGCGTGCAATCATCAGCCGGAGCAGCACGATGGCGTCGATGAACATCGCGATGCACATATTGACGGTCCCCAAGTAGCATAGCGCAGGTCCAAAAACACTCTGCAAAGCCATGGCGCCGCCAAGCGCAACCAACACGGCATGGTAGTTCCATTTCCGGCCGCGCGATTTGGCTTCAACCTCTTCCATGCAAGTCATTCCATATTAAAGTTCAGACATATCACATCAGCACATGGGGAAGGGCCCATGCCAAGAGGCAAAGGGGCGGCCATGACACTGCAAACAGCCAACCAGTATGCACCGATAACAGGACGATGAGTGGATGTCGACGCCAGATCAAGCCCGCAGTGAGAACTGCCAGCGGAATCAAGAACACCCACGGCGCTGCTGCTATCACATGGCTCGTAAACACCGGAGTCGATATGTGCATGTGGTCTACTTCGTTGTGGTATTGAGTCCAATGGTAGCCGTACCCAACGAGTGCTGAGATAAATGAAGCAGCGCCAGAAAACACTGTCCGCACGATAGGGTCTATGGTGCTCATGTGCATGCTCCTTTTTCATTAGCCGGGCGACCTTCATGCCGATCATAACCAAATACCCGATTCACAACAATGTCTATCGCATTGTCATCAGGAGATAAATGGCCACAGGCGGGCCAGCGAGAACCGCCATAGGAAGGGACTGAAGATGAGCGACGCCAGGAGTCCCAGAATGTTTGTGAACAGACTGAAGTCAGGTTTGCGTCTGAGCATCCGGTCAATAATCCCGCGCCCGAACAGAAATGGCGGGATGCAGGCGAGTGCGTATGACATGCACATGAGCGAATACCAACTCAGCAGGCGATTGTCTGATAGAGACAGGCGGTTGTCAATGGTCGGCAGATTTGGGAAAAGTCATTGGAAGGGAGCAATCATCACACCAACATCCAGCAGAAGCAGAAACAGAAGAGCGCATACCCGGGTGCTCTTTCGTGGCGAAGACTGCGCGGTAGTTGCCAGAAGTGGCGGAAGGAAGAACAGCAGCAGCATTGACGGTCTATTGCCCTGAACAATCATCAGACGGACAACGGCTACGAAAAAACTCGCCAAAGACAACCATCCCAGCAGTGATCTCAATCTCAACCTCTCGATTAGCTGCCGTGGGACATTCATGTCATTCGCCCTTTCATGCCGTTGCCTTGCGTGCATTGAGTCTATACTGCCTTGAATGCATAGGCAATCATGTAGCTGAGACGACAGCCGCGGATGATCAGGCAGGCTTCGCG
The DNA here is from genome assembly GCA_012728855.1 of Rhodopirellula sp. Lineage (GTDB taxonomy): Bacteria > Planctomycetota > Planctomycetia > Pirellulales > Thermoguttaceae > JABWBD01. The sequence continues at coordinate 1,706 of JAAYEH010000453.1, forward strand.
ATAACAGTCAGGTCCCCGCACGGCCTTCGGCCGAGACAGTGGAACAGGAGAACAGGTGAGCAGTAGAAAAGACGGCTTTGTTTTCATCTCCTGCTCTACTATCTCCTGATCTCCTCTCTCGGGCGCAGCCCGCGGGGCTTCAGCGTCGTGCTCATATTAATGTTGCGATTCAAATATAGGAATAATATATTCTATCGTTTGCGCTCGAACCACAGGCCCACTGCCGTGCGTCGGGGCAGTTGAAGCAGCAGTTGTCCGTCGGAAGCCCGAAGCGTCCGGCCGGTCCAGAAATCCGTTGCATCGCCGGCGAGTCCAAGTTGCGCCGGCGACACGGTGATCGTATCGCTTGTATCGCCGAGGTTCAGCGCGATCAGCAGGCGGCGGCTGCCCTTTTTGCCGATCAGCAGGCGAGGCAGCGTGTCGTGCCTCGTCATGAAGTCCACCGGTTGGGCGGGGGCGTCCAGCAGGCCCGCCAGGACGGTTCGCAGAAGGCCCTTTGCTTTGTCATTCAGCTCGCAGAGGTTGTCGCTGAGCATGACCTCTCCGCCGGTTGCGAGGATGAGCAGGGCATATGTTTTTGTCTCGTCCTCGGTGAAATTCCGCCCGCTGAGCCATTCGTCGTCGTTAGTACGGGGGACCTGACGGTGGGGCAGCGTGTACTTACCTTCGAGGCAGTGCTCGTGGCAGCGTATGACGAGGAAGTCCGGGTCGGTGTTCCACAGCCGAGGCTGCATCCAACTTCGGTAGAGCATGTCAACGCCGTTTGTGCGCACATGGGTGTAGCGGGCGTGGATATCGGCAGTGGTTCGCACCGCGTCGACGATTCCAGTGACCGACTCGTAAGGAGCTCCGCACGCGAGCAGGTAAGATTCGGGGCCTATTGCATCGCGGATGGTCGCAAAGGCCAGCCGGAGGATTTCCCCGCGCCCGATGGTGTCGTCGGCGAAGCGTTGGCCACGGAGAACTTCCTGCGTGAAGTCGACCTTGAAGTAGTCAAAGCCCGCCTGTCGCAGGTTGCCAAAGACGTTGGCGATCCACTCTCGAACGGCGGGGATGGTCGGATCCAAAAAGCTCATGGGTCCGTAAGCGAACAGGTGCTCGGTGATCTGGCCGTCGGCGTCGCGCACGAACCAGTCGGTGTTCTGCTGGAAGAAGCGAGTGAACCGATTGACCAGAAGCGGCGCGGTCCAAATGCCGGGCCGGCCGCCGCGGGCGCGAATGCCGTCCACAAGCCCCTTGAGACCGGCGGGAAACTTCCAGTTGACGTCCCAGACGCCCCAGCGCCGCTCCCAGCCCTCGTCGATGACGATCCGCGGAGCTTCGATAAGTTCCCCGGCCGCCTGGGCGTGGGTGAACACGTCGTCCTCTTCAACAGCGCCAAGGTAGAAGTCCCAACTGTTCCAGCCGACCTGCCGCTGGGCGCGATGGGGGGCTCTGTTCAAAGCCTTGCCGAATCGATCGCCATAGTCGCAAAGCAGCTTCCATGGATCCGTCCCGGCCGCGGCGCAGATGGTCGACATCGCCGCCCTTTGTCCCGGCGTTAGTGTCCGCCGCTGCTCTGAACGAATCTCCAGCCCGAAGCGCCCTTCCATGTGGGGCTGATCGTGCACCGCCCGGAAGTGAACGTAGTCGCCGGCGTGGGGGGGCAGCGCGCCGAAAAGAACCGCGTCATCAGCACCGATGCGGCGGAGGACGTAGACCACGTGCCCAGCCGCATTGGGATCGTGCCAGGCGGTGGGCTGACCGACGGTCTTGACGGCGCATCGGGAGGCCATGTTGAACGAGTGGATGTACTCAAGCCACTGCTCGGCCACAAGCGCCGGTGGGAAGGTGATGCGGATGTCGTCGATGCGAACAGGCCGGGCTGAGGTATTTTTGGCCGCGATGGCGACGGCGTCGGAGCTGACGTTCACTTCCAGTTCGAGCGAACCGGCGTTCATGCGAGGGATGCCGTTGGCGCCGGCGGTCCAAGGCGCGTCGGTCGAACGGACGCACAGGCCGGGCCCGGCGACTTCGATGACGGCGTCGCGAAGGTTCAGATGATCGCAGTTCAACAACCCGGAGGCTGCTTCAAAACGCAACATGGGATGTCTATCCTTTGGATACGGCGTCGGCGACGCTTGCGCCGGGAACCAGGTATGGGGTAAAGAGGTAGCTGGACACGCAGGGGTTCTGGGCGTTGATGAGTTCCATCAGTTTCTTTCCAACCGCGGCGCCCACTTCTTTCTTATACGTGTGAACGGTGGTTGGACGCGGCGCCAGCAATTTCACGAAATCCAGGTCGTCGTAACCCGCAACGGAAAGATCCTTGGGAATCTTCAGGCCCAAGGTTGCCGCCTTTCCGTACAGCTCGGCAAGGACATAATCATTACAGCAGAAGACCGCGGAGTACTTGTCCGCATGCTTCAGGAAGAGGTCTATGCAGCTGAACGATTTGACCGTTACGCCGGCCTTCTTGCAGGTGTCCATGAAGGAAATGCCTCTGGACGTCCACCGCCGCAAGGGCCCCACATATGCCACCGCCTTGTGGCCCTTGGCTATGAAATGCTCGGCGACGACAGCGCCGCCGGCATCCTCGTCGTTGCTGGCGCCGGAGAGGCCTTGTATCTGGCAGTTGAGGGTGACCAGCGGCTTGTCTTCCGCGATCTTCCTCAGGAACGGAAAGTTATTGTCATCCTCATTAAGGATCGGCGCTACGACATAACCGTCAACGCCTTTGCTCTGCATGAACTCGAGGGCCTCGCGTTCACGAGCGGGGTCGCGATGAGAGACCGAAATCACCGGATGGTAATTGCTTTGTGATATTTCTTCTTCCACTCCGGTCAGAAGGTCGATCCAGAACGACTTGTTCAGGCTCTCCGACAGCAGCACGCCGATGAGGTAGGTTTTTTTGTTGGCTATGGCGCGTGCGTGCACATTTGGCACGAAGTTGTTGTCTTGAATAACCTGCTCGATCCGTTCGCAGGTGGCCTTCGCGATTTTGTATTTGCGGGCCTTGCCGTTGAGATACATCGAGGCGGTGGTGAGCGACACTCCCGCAAGCGTGGCGACATCCTGAAGTCTTAAATGTTTAGGTGTACGTTTTTTCATTTAGTTATTCGTAGTGAGCCCCAGCCTGCAATTCGGCGAAAGTCAATCTACCGCCCGCGTTGGCGCAATGCAAGGGCAAACGCGCGGGCCGGCGACTGGGCGATTCGCAATGCTCAAGTCGCGACGAACTCGAAACTTTCGTTGCATGTCAGGACGCTGCGATCTATATCTGGGTGGCAAGTCTGGATGAAGGAACTCTATGGCGGATGCGAAAATTACCGGCACATGGTTTGAATTTGTCCATCACAATCAGGCGGAGGGCAAGTACTGGAACGACGCCATCGTGAACTTCACGGAGGCCCAGTGGAGGCGGAAGATCCAGGAGATGGCCGCTGCCGGAATCGATACGGTCGTACTGATGTCTGTCGCGCTGGACTTCAAGTGCTTCTACAAGAGCCGCATATTCCGGGAATACAAAATCCGATGTGACAACGTGCTGGACGTGGTTCTGGACGAGGCCGACGCTGCTGGACTGAGTTTCTTCGTAGGCAACGGGTTTTGGGGCAGGTGGGATGACTTCTCCACCGCATCGGACGAGCAGGCCAACGCGAGGCGGCCCGACGGCATTGTCGAGCTGCTGGACAAGTTCGGCAGGCACGAGAGCTTTGTCGGCTGGTACTGGCCCGACGAAGCTGAAATCAATCCCTTGTTCTCCCCGTCATTCATCGACTACGTCAACCGGCAATCCGCCGTTGCGCGTGAGCTGGACGCCTCGAAGAAGACGCTGATAGCACCTTACGGCACGAACAAGGTGAGGGATGGCGATTTGGAATTCGTCCGGCAGCTTCGCAATATTGATGTCGATATCATCGCTTACCAGGATGAGGTTGGCGTCAGGAAGACCGGCATCGAGCGGTTGGAGTCGATCTGGGGCGTGATATCGCGGGCACATTCGCAGGCGCCTCGCATAAGGCTGTGGGCGGATGTGGAGATTTTTGATTTTGAGGGCGAGGTGTACAAGAGCGCCCTGGCGCCGGCTGAGCTTGAGCGGATTTCATTCCAGATAGAAACCGCGGCGAGGCATGTTGAGAAGGTGCTGGTCTATCAGTACCAGGGGATGCTGAACCCGGCCAGCTCGCCGGCTTTGTGTGGCCACCCGAGATCGACGGACTTGTATGCAGGCTTAGCCGGCAAATACATCAAATAGCCTGTTCAAATCTGCGCATTTTTCAAGCCTTCGGTAAATTGAAGTCGGCGTAAGTAGTTGCCAATAAACCACTTATCTGCAAAGCAGCGCATTGGCGTTCGCTTCCCGAAAAAACCCGTAAAGGTGCTTGCATTTTTCGAAAAGCGGTATATGGTAGAGGTGATAAATCGGTTTACCTAAAGCGGTTTGCCAAACGGGATCTTCTCTGGAGGTTGCTTGAATGGCGGTTACGGTTAAAGATGTCGCGAAGCACGCGGGCACATCCCCTGGGACTGTCTCTCAGGTATTAAATCGCCGGAACACCTCGATTCGGGTTAGCGAGGCCACTCGCCAGCGAGTCCTGAAGGCCGTTGAGGAGTTGGAATACTTCCCAAACGCAGCCGCCCGCTCTTTGTCGACGTCCAAAACCGGAAACATCGGGTTCATTCTTTCCAACAACGTGACGGACGGCTTCGCCAACGCCTTTTTCGGCCAGCAGCTTGCAGGCGTTGAGAAGGCGTGCCGCGACCGAAATTACGGGCTGCTTGTCAGTCTGTACAATCTCTCTAGCCTGGATTCGTTTGTCTTTCCGAATCGGTTCCGGCGGTGCAGTGTCGACGGGCTGGTTCTGGGGGGCTACGTTGAAGCGGAAGTAATTCGCAAGTTTGTGGGTTTCGGCATTCCCTGCATTTGTATAGGCGACAACACAGAGATTGGCGAACTCATACCGACCGTGGCGACCGATCTGCTTGGGGGATTGAGGCAGGCTGCTGAGTATGCGGTTGGGCTGGGGCATCGCAAGATAGGCATCTGTTTCGAGCCCACTCGGCGTGGCCAGGAAATCATAGAGACGCTCCAGGCACAGGCCAAGGCTTCGGCGGTGTTGGCCAATTGCGAAATCGAGAACATCAAAATACCAAACGCGCGTAACGACTGCAGCGACGCCAAGCCTCTGGTGGAGTATTGGCTGAGCCTTCCCCGCAACAAGAGGCACAGCCTGCTGATGGGGACAGACCAGACTCTGATCGCGGCATTGAAAGAGTTCGGCAGGGCAGGCGTCAGGTGTCCTCAGGATGTGAGCCTTTTGGGCACCTGTGACAGCAAGCTCCTGGAGCATAGCTATCC
>JAAYEH010000043.1 GCA_012728855.1 Rhodopirellula sp.
GGATCCTTCTGGGCCAGGGTCATGAGGGTTTTGATCTCTTGCTCGGACATAAATAAGCGGGTCATTTTGGACTCCATAATTCAACGTTGCGATCTGATTATTGCATTAACGTAGAATACAGCCAGGAGGTTGTCAAGCCAAATAGAGACTTAAGCCTGTTATTCCACAATACAACAGATTGTTGAATATGTCTGGGTGAACCTATGTGTCGATACGCGGAATCGCGCCTTTTCTTACTCGGAGACACAATAGCATGTAGGGGAATCCGCCAGCAGATGAGGTCCGCTGCCTCCGGCCACGATCGAGGCGGAACTGGCGCAACATGTGGAGCGGGTACTGCTGCATCGGAGGGATCTCGAGGCGGCGCCGGCTGGGTGGAGCCTCCTGAGGTGCTCGAACGCAAATACCCCAATGCCGGCCGGGAATGGATCTGGCAGTGGGTGCTTCCGGCCAATCGCGGCTAGACCGAGCGGCGGTCGGGCCAACTGCGGCGGCATCACCTGCACGAATCAGCGCTGCATAAGGCGCTTGAATCAGCCATTTTGAAGACTGGAACCGTAAAGCCGGCAAGCAATACCTTCCGCCACTTCGTCGCTACCCACCTGCTGCAGGCGGGTAGCGACGCGCGCACCGCCCAAGAGCTGCTGGGGCACTGCAACGGCGGTATGGAGCCCTGAGGATCTGCAGGCCTCCCCGCCTCCCCTTCACAATAGACCGACCGGATTGTGCAGTTCAGTTTTCCAAACCATCAAAACGCAAAAGATGATAAGATGCGCCCCATCAGAAGGTTGAACCCGGTACGCGCGGCTACCAATTACGATTTGTCCAGACCGGCTACGCAGTACCAATGGTTTTATACAGAACTGTCTAATTGCCAGATGGCGCGGACGTTACGCGCCGCGCCATCGGAGCCGCGGATATCATTCGCCGCTCCGTTAGATTGCACAAAACTGAGGTCGTAGCGTCACTATTTCCGGCATGAGGCAATAGGCAACGCAACGTGATATCTGGAAGTGGTAGAAGGGGGAAGTCCTGTAGTGCGAGCCTCGATGAACAACCATAGACCTGACCGTTGTAAGTTGCGCGGTTCTCCAGCGGGACTCCACCTATTCAACCGCACCACTGGCATGAATGTCCTCCTCGACGAGATCGCCGTTCCGGCTGCGCTCCACTCGCGCGCACCTCGGCAGGTCTCCATCGCACTTACGAACCGCTGCGACTTGGCGTGCGCCCACTGCTACGCGCACAAGTCTCAGGATGAGCTCCGGTTCGACGCAGTCACCCGGTGGCTCGCAGAGTTGGACGCGTCGGGCACACTCGGAGTCGGCTTCGGCGGCGGCGAGCCGACGCTCCACCCGGAGTTCGTGAAGCTCTGTCAGTACGCGGCCCAAGAGACGCGGCTATCGGTCTCCTTCACGACCCACGGCCACCACGTTGACAGGGAGCTGTCTGAGCGCCTTCGCGGCAGCGTCAACTTCATTCGTGTGAGCATGGACGGCGTCGGGGCGACCTATGAGTTCATCCGACGACGTTCGTTCGCCGAGTTGCTTGTGCGGCTCAGGGACGTTCGATCCATCTCGCGCTTCGGCGTGAACGTGGTGGTCAACGAGCACACGCTGCCCGAACTCGATGAGGTCGCCCGCGTATCTGCAGACGCTGGAGCCTGCGAGCTCCTGCTGCTTCCCCAGATGCCCGTTCGCAGCTTGCTGGCAGCCTCCGCGGATACGCTTCAGCGGCTCCGTCGCTGGGTCGATGGTTACAAAGGCCCGCTGAAGCTCTGTATAAACGAGTCGAGCGCCGAAGGCTTCCCGACCTGCGATCCATTGGTGCAGGAAAACGGCCTCCGCGCGTACGCCCACATCGACGCGATGGGCGTACTTAGGCCCTCGTCCTATTCGGGCATCGGCGTGCAGCTCAGCGATGGCAGCGTGCTTCATGCGCTCGATCAACTCGCTCACGGCCTCGTGGAGAACGACACATGAAGATCTGGTACCAGTACGGCTCCGAGCACTCCGCGAATCTAGTGATGATCGGGCACTTCGAGAACGCCGCGGAGGCGATGAAGGCGAAGGAGATCATCGACGCGCTGACGAACCAGGTCCGCGAGGAAGAATCGAGCGGCACCCGGACCCTGGGGCACCCGTCCGAGCGGTACGACAACGCGATGCTCGCTCTTCTTGGGAAGCTCAATGTCGCATCGATCAGTCCGCATGAGCTCGAGCAGTTTCTCTACGAAGTGAGCGTGAATGTTGAGGGCAGCAAGATCATCCTCACGACCGAGGAGATCGAAATCTCCGCCTTCCTCAAGGTCCTGTTCGATCAAGGAGCGCGTATTGAGGTCTACTCGGCGCACAACCATCCCGACAGCGAGTACGGGAGGGGGCGCCGATGAGCATGGAGCCGCGATGCCAGCGCTGAACTGGGACATCTTCGCTCGGCTACCGGGAAGCTCGGAGAAGAACCTTGAACTGCTCTGCCGCGGCATCGTGCGCCAGAACTTCGGCAGCTACGGCACCTTCCGCGCTCTTGCGAACCAGCCGGGCGTCGAGTTCCATCTCAAGCTCGACAAGCACTGCGCTGCGCTCGGCGACCCCGGGCGTTGGTGGGGATGGCAGTGCAAGTGGTATGCCCTCGCAGCGAACGGCGCACTGGGTTCAACGAGGCGAACGAAGATCGAGGAAGGGCTCCGGAAGACGGAAGAGCACATTCCTGACCTCACGGACTGGGTACTGTGGACGCGCCGCACGCTGACCAAGGACGACCAAGACTGGTTCAACGGACTCTCGTCCAAAATGACACTCCACCTGTGGACGAGTGACGAGGTCGACAACCTTCTCGCGGGTCCGGCCGCCGTTCTGCGCGGCACCTACTTCGGCGAGCTGGTGCTCACGCCCGACATCCTGCGCGAGCGTCACGAAGAGGCTGTCGCTCCGATTCAAGCACGATGGCAGCCCCACGTGCATCACGTTGCTGAAGCCGAGCGCGAGCTGCGTCGCATGCTCGGTGAAGCAGGAGCGTGGAATACGATTCGCGAGATAGCGACCGAACTGCGCGCGAGCGCCGAGGCGGTCGAATCCTCGCCGGCCGTGCCTACTGCACTTGAACAGTTCGTGACGGGTGTCGTCGCCACGGCCCGGCAATCGGCGGACACCCTGGACAGGGTCGCGGCAGGCATCGGCGTCGGCGACCTGGACCTCATTCGCGATGAGTTGACCGCTCGCTCGCGAGCCCTACCTGTCGAGGTGGCGACGGCCCCTCGGAGACTTCGGGCTGGCAGGCACCGCGCGGGGCTCTACGCGACGAACTCGGTGGCGGGCTGTCACGACGCGATACGTGTGCTTGGCGAGGTCGAGGCGGGGTTTTCTTCGCGGCTGGTCGCGATCCTTGCGCCCGCAGGATGCGGAAAGACGCACCTCGCGGCGCAGCTCACAGCAAGAACCACGGCACGTCCCCACGGGGTGCTGTTGCACGGAAGGGACCTGCACGCAAATCACACCCTCGACGAATTGGCCCGTCGCGTGCCGATTGCATCACAGCCTGTGCCGAGCATGGAGGCACTACTCGCGGCAGTTGATGCTGCCGGTCAGCGTGCTCAGAAACGTCTCCCAATCTTCATCGACGGCCTGAATGAGTCGGAAGATCCAAGGACGTGGAAGCCGCTGCTTGCCGCGATGGAGACGACCCTCGCGAAGTACCCATACGTGCTGCTGGTCTGCACGCTGCGCCCCGAATTTGTGGACGATGCGCTACCTGACGGAACGCGCCGCCTCGAGATAAACGACTACGGCGAGGAGACCATCGATGCAATTCGCGAACATTTCCGCTACTGGAAGATCGACGCCACCGACGCATCTTTGCCAGGCTTCCTGAGACATCCCCTCACGCTACGTCTCTTCTGCGAGGTGACGAACCCGACCCGGCAGCAGGTCGTCGGGGTCGGCGCGATGCCGGGCTCTTTGACATCGCTTTTCGAGCGATATCTGGAGCAGGTGGGCCGTCGAGTCGTTGAACTGGCTTCACGCGCGCACCGGTTCTACCTACATGAAGTCAAAGCGGCGATCGCGACCCTCGCAAACATGCTATGGGAGGCGAGAGCCCGTTCTATCGAGCTCGGTGAGCTTCGAAGCGTGCTCGGGGATGCGCAACGCCCGTGGGATCAGAGCCTCGTGCGCGCTCTGGAACAGGAGGGTGTGCTGCTCCGCATGCCTTCGAAGGGCAGCGATACATTGATGCCAATCTACGACATGCTCGGTGGTCACATCATCGCCAGCGCGCTTCTGGCCAAACATGACCAAAGCAGCTTCGAGATGTGGATCCAAGATTCTTCTACAGCGACGTTGCTTGCTGGAAGCCACGATGCTCGGCACCCGCTCGCCGATGACGTCCTCAGTTCGTTGGTCGGACAGGTCCCTCGTCTGTTTCACGCGAAGCAGGTCTGGCAGCTGGTGAACGAGCCGCTGCGCCGCCGAGCGCTGCGGTTGGCGACGCACCTCGAACTCGAGTTTCTGGATGCGGTGACGGTCGACGCGCTGATCGACCTCGTTCGGGGCGGGGACACGGAGATCTTTACCCGATTCTGGCATGTACGCGGCACGCAAGGGCACCCGCTTAACTCCGAGGGCTTGGATCGAGCGCTTCGAACGATGTCAGTCGCGGACCGCGATATTCAGTGGACGGAGTGGGTCCGCGGGAACCATGAAGACGTTTGGGGCAGAGGTCGAAGTGTGCTCCGCGACCTCGAGTCTCTGGGGAAAGGCTGGCGAAACAGAAACGTTCGTAAGGGTGATCCGCTCCGCGCGCGCTGGGTCATGTGGACGCTAACGAGCACCGTTCGACGGCTGCGCGATCAGGCGACATGCGCTCTGTATTGGTTCGGTCGCATCGATCCCGAAGGGCTCTTTGCGCTGACCATTGATTCGCTGCCGGTGAACGACGCCTATGTGGGCGAGCGGATGCTAGCGGCCACATACGGCGTGGTGATGAGCCACCAGCAAGTAGACTCTGAATTTGCAGATTATCTGGGGCAATTTCTCGAGAAGCTGGCGTCGGCGCTCGTTGGTCCGTCGGCGACCGCACCGACACAGCACTACCTCGTGCGGCATTACGTACGCGGCATCATCGCCTTCGCCGCGAAATTCTACCCGGCCTCGATACCAGCCTCACTGAGCGGCACATGGGCGTTCGCCACACCCCCCCCAGTCCAGGCTCTCTCCAAAGGCGACCCAAGAGCCGACGAAGCAGAGCGGACGCTCCATATTGACTTCAAGAACTACACGCTGGGGAGGCTATTCGACGATCGCTGGAACTACGACATGAACCATGCGGGACATCAGGCCGCCGTGGATCATGTGCGCGGGGTTGTGTGGGCACTCGGATGGAGAACGGCGACGTTCGACGCGCTGGACCAAAGGATCGCCGAGGGCGCCTATCGCTGGGGTCGTGCAGATCGGTCGCCCGTGGAGCGCTACGGGAAGAAATACGGGCGGATCGGCTTCTTCACGTACGCTGGGATCCTTGGGGCCCAAGGGCTGTTGCCGCACGCGAGCGCCTTCTCCGACGTCGACATCGATCCGTCGTTTCCGGAGAAGCCACCGATCGACGGTTCTTCATCCGTGCCGGAGGCGTGGCTATCGCCGAGCATCGAGAGTCACGAGAGTTGGATGCGTGCCTGCACGACGTCGCTGCCTCTCGGCATCATTCGCCGAGAGACAATCGGTGGGCACAGTGGACCATGGCTCGCAGTACATGGGCATGTCAGCGCGGAAGACAGGGTGCTTGGTCGCGCTGCGTGGGCCTTCCTGTCAGCGTTGGTGGTATCGAAGGGCCACGAACCAAATCTCGTGGCTGCGCTCAAAGCTGGGGACCGCCCCTGGGGAACTCGTGACGTGCCGAGTGACTACTACACCTTCGCGGGCGAGATCCCGTGGCACCCGAACTTCGCCTCTGTGGCCCTAGCCGAGGGCGCGTACCGCGAGCACGTTCGGACTGGCACTCACACCGTCGAGGTGGAGATCCTTGCTCACGACTACGCATGGGAGAGCTACCACAGTGAGATGAATCGCGCGGGAAGTGCCCGCGTGCCATCTCAGCTTTTCTCTTCGCACTTCGACCTGCGCAGTGTGGCACAGTCCTTCGACCAGCTCCTCCCTGACGGAAGCCCGGCGACGATCACCCTCAGAGGCGTCGATGGCCTCGATGGAGATGTTGTCTACATTCGAGAGGATCTGCTTCGGCAGTACATCGCTAACCGCGTCCTCGTATGGTTCGCGTTTGGGGAGCGTGAGCTGCGTCCCTATCTACCATCACCACCTGAATGGTTGGTAGATGCTCAGCGTCAGCAGGCGAATTTTTGGTCCGAGGTTATTAGCGAGGCAGACCTCAAGCAGAGTGCGAAACGGGCAGGGAGGAAGCCATGACCGCTGTCGGGCAGTTACTTGTGGAGCCGGCCGCAAACAACCGGTTGCAGTGGACGGTCCGCTGCGCGGCCCGCCGCTGAACCGGAGCTTTAGCCACACGAGGCATTTTGTCATGTTGAACGTTTTGGTAGGAAGCAATGACGACGACTTCCACACGCTCGTCGATGCGGCCCGCGATGGCAAGAACGTGGTCGGCTGGGTCGTCCCGAAGAAGGCCGCGGTCGGCGACCGCGTCCTTCTTTGCACTCCGTCTCGAGGGTTCGTGGCGGATGCCCTTGTCGCGTCCGAGAAGGAGCCCGGCGAGTTCGGACAGAGGCATGTCTTCCGCGCTGATGTTGGACCAGTAAAGCTATTCCCCAGCCCGATACCAATCGCGTACATAGTCACGGTGATGCCGGAACGACCTTGGCCAACCTATCCCCGGTCGTACACGACGCCACCCGAACCCATTGCGGAAGCGCTCCTTGCTGCGATCCGTGCATTCGAAATCGACCTTGGGCCAGTCGACGCGGATTCAACAGAAACCTTCAGCGAGGGCAAGGTACACCAGCCAGGAGACCGTGTCTCGATACGAGCGCGACAATTAGTTGAGTCACCCATTACTTATGCGCATTGCTCGGCACAACTTGAAAATATGGGTTACGATTCCTGGCTGAGATGCGGGTTTTTTTCAAAATCCCGCCTCGAATTTACGCCACCCTTACCCTACTATCCCCGCCGGTCATTTCTTTGATCCTGGAGGAAAATCCCCGTCTCACGCCCACCCTTTTCGGATTTGTGCCAAGGCGGTAGCCATACAGCGGGCAGGTCGTGGCGCTGGGACACTCACGCACCAGCTTGGGGCTTCCCCCCATGCACCGGAGACAGTGCTTCCTGATGAGCTTTACGGAAGGTCGCCCCTTGCCCATTCGGTATACATAAAATGGGCACCAGCCATCCGATAGGGTCTCTCCCTGGCATTCCCTGACGGCGGAGGGACCGCCTGCGCAGTCCAGGCACAGCTGGCGAATTGCCTTTATTGGGGTCTGGGCATTTAGCATTATCTGTCCTCCGAGGAAATGATGAACTGATCTGGGGAATTCCTATCGAGTGAATGGCCGGCAGCTGGCCGGATTATGGTTACGGTTCCGAATCCGACCTTTGCGAGGGCCTGGACGGCCGCCCGGGCATCCTCAACGGTCTGGATGATCGGCTCAAGCAAGGTCTGAAATGAGCAGGTGAAGTCGTTGAGGTCCAGAATGCTGGATCCCGAAGCTTCCCCTGCTGCGACCAGATAGGTTTTGATCGCCTCCAATTGCGCAATGGACGCGGCAAGATTCCGGTCGGCTCCCGCGATCACCTGCGAGGGGGTCCGGGATGGGGATGGTGCGGTATTGGACAAATCCTGGCTATCCATACTTCCTCCAATGAAACGGTAAAGGTAAACAACGATTCAGTTGTTGATCCCAGCGATAACCCGGCGAATGTGGAGCCTAAAATGGGCAATAATCCCTGCCAGACGCCCCAGGACGGGCGCTAGCGGCCCAATGATCCCCAGTTCTTTGGATTTCGCACGCATACCGGCAGCTTTAAAGACGGCCCTCTTTTTAGGATTGAACTTTATTGTATGTTTATGGGCACTTTGGGATCGGAGGCCCGCCAGGCCCGGTAACCCTCCATCGTCCTCCGTGCCCACTTGATGAGCGGCTCACTCTCCTGGTCCGTCACCTTGCGGCACTTGCCGACTGTGGTTTCCCGCGTATAGGTGTCAACTTTTGTCAAATTCGGGGAGCCGCGCATAGGCCCCCCCCCCCCCCATCAGTAGGTACTTACGACGATGTTTTCCAGGCGTATGGCTTGTGCTCCAGGCCCGTCTCCTGCAATTCGTTGTTCATTCGCCTTTCTCGGAGTATTTCGGGACGACTTCAGCTGAGTCACCTGCAGCGAGTGAGTCCCCCCATAGGGGGGGGACGACTCACTCACTCGGGACGACTGCTCGGGACTGCTCGGGACGACTCGGGATGACTCGATCCTTTTGCCTCCTCAAGGGCGGCCATTCCGAGATCGGTGACGGTATATGGTTGCCTTTGTCGTTCGGGTGGGCGTATCCAGTTCCGGTAGATCAGGCGTTCTATGGCCTCATAAACCAGGTCGCGTTTCAGTCCTGTAGCGAGCCGGATGGAGTCCTTCGACGTTGCCGTCGTCGATCGCTCAGCGATAACCCGTAAGATCCGCAGGTCGATCTCCTGGTGCTCTGCAGCCTCAGCCACCTGTCGGTCCTGTGGTGTCGATCCATCGCGCTCGATTACGCACGAGGTGACGGGTCTCCCGGTAGCAGCCTCCTCGGCTGTGGCCGTCAGCGTGACGCACCTACGAACCAAGTACAGAGGCGGCGCCAGTTCGCAGTCCCTCGCCTTGACAGCCTGGAGGATCAGTCGCCCACAGGCGGCTTCCGCGTCGGATTTGGGCCGTTCCAGGTAGACCGTCCCGTCAATGTTTCCCCGAAATGCGGATGAGCCACGCTCCCGCTTACGCGTGTTGTCGCCGTCCTGCCAGCCGGTATGGTGAACAAGGATAACGGCCGCGCCTGGTGCACTTGAGGCGACACGCCGCGCGGCCCGCAGATAGGCGCTCACGGTCTCGCTGCTGTCTTCGGAACCGGACATTGATGCCCGGATGGTGTCGATTATAATCAGCTTGATTGGTGGTAACCCGGAACCGGAGAGCGAGTCTCGCAGGTTTTCCAGGGCCTCCCGCAGAATAAGCTCGCCAGGGGAAGGAGTTTCGACTCTTTCCTTGTTAATCATGGGGGATAATGGTTGAGAAGCCCTCACGACGTAAACATTCCGTAGTTCACGCCCCTGAACCTCGCGAATAGCCCGGAGCCGCACCCCAATGGCGTCGCCCTCAAAGCTGACATACGCCACAGAACCGGGCGAAACCTGCCTGTCAAACCAGTGGCTATCGTCGCTGACGGCTGCGGCAATGGATAACAGGCAGAATGTCTTTCCAGTGCCACTCTCAGCGGTGAAGGTCGTAAGACAGTTCGCCCAGGCGATACCGGAGACAATTTCGGCCGTCCGGGGTTCAGCCATGATGTCATTCGCCGGACGGAACACCATAGACGGTTCCACCGCGACTGATTTCCCCTGGTGCTCCTCAGCCCCCGGATCCCACTCCGGCGCCCCCTCGGCCAGCTTGCACAGTTCCTCCGCCGCCCCCTCCGGGTCCCGGCCCTGGAGCCAATCGGAAACATCCCCCTTCTCCGGGAGCCCCTCTAAGCGCAGGATCTTGACGGATTCCACCTTCGGGTGCAGGTGACCAGCCACAAGCTCCGCGTGCTTTCGTCCGGGTTCGTCGTTGTCGGGTATGATGACCACCTCCTGCTCCGGGCGGAAATACTGGTCCAGTTCATCCGGCCATTTCCCCGCGCCCCCGGCGTTACAGGTAGCCGTGAGACCGATCCCCTGCAGGGCGTCGGCGTCCTTTTCGCCTTCGGTTATGAAGATGGAGTCCGCCGCCTTCAGTTCCGGGAGCCGGTAGGGCACCCTTTTTATCCCTTTTACGGACCAGTCCCAGCCACCACCCGCGGGCCGTCTCTGCTGGAATTCTTTCGGCTTGAACCGCACCACCTGGTAAAGAAGGGTGCCGTCCAGGTCTCGGTAGTCGTAGGTGGCGACCACCACCCGCTTCCCGGATCCGTTGCCGTTGGCGGGGAAAAGGTCTTTCGTGGTGATACCCATTGCCGTCACAACAGCTTCAGTGCTGCACCCGGCGTGGCAATGCACCAGGGCCTTCCCATCCTGTCCGGTGCCGATAGAGAGCGAGGCGGTACGATCGTCGTGTGCCGGACATCGGGCCTGATATTGGTTCTCGCCCGTTTGCTGGAAGCCGTTGAGGGATCGGAAAGTGTCCAATGGGCTATTCATTCCGTCCACCCCCGAGCCGCAATATTGGCTTTGGCTTCGGCCAGTGTCACCCCCGGCAGGGTCTCAGCGAAAAATTCTTCCAGTTCGCTCCGCAGAAACACCAGCCGACCGCCCCACTTGCGGAAGGGGACGATTCCCCGCGCCGCCCGGGAGTACCAGAGCCGCTCCGTTCCCCCAAAGAGGCTCGCCGCCGTCCTGGCGTCCAGGATCTGCCCGGCAAGCTGTCGTCGCCCGGTACACTTCCCCGCCAGTTTCTTTGGTGGTCTGCGATTAGCCATTGGCCCTTTTCCTGAGAGTCTTTGCGAGTGCTTCCACCTCGGCGCGGTCGAACAGGCGAAGCCCGCTCTTTGTGCGCTCGGCGCTCAGCTTGCCGGTTCGCTCGTAATAAAGAACCGTCGCCCCGGCCTTACCCAGGATCTTGGCCGCGTCGTTGGTTGTTAGCTTTTCCATTGCTCCCTCCATCAAAATGTTGCTTGCTTGATGGAGTGATATTAGCGTAATGTATTTGCACGTGTCACCCGCAACAGACCATTACAAATTTGGAGGGCCGGGATGAACAACCTTCAGGGGAACCAGCCAGTCATTAAACTACTTGGCTTGATGACTGGAAGCGGAACATGGCCGCGCTTTAGCAAATACACCGTCATTGAAAAGTTCCAGCAACAGGGCACAAGGCAACGGGCAATTCGAGCGGGCGAAAGAATTGTTTGGTATGAAAACTATCCAGAGTTCTTTATTACCCCAAGCGCGGATGCGGTCTTCAGGGATTGGTACCGCCCCTTCGATCATTCCTCGGCGGTTTTGAGGGATTTCCTCGATATGCTCAGTTCGCTCAAGAAACGAAGATGGGCGTATGAAGTATTGGAAACGAGCACTGAGTGGCAGTGCCTGCCGGATGATGAGGTGATCAGCCGCTATCGCAAAGAAAAAATGCTGCAGGCATCGAGAATAGTCGAATTCTGTAAAAAATGGGGGATGTTTGGCATTCGCGGGCATTCGTGGACAAAGCGGGAGACCTATAACATGCCGGATGATCCTGCCGATTCTTGGGCTACGCCTCTTATGTCTCTTGAAGACGGCCCCCTGAGATTTGGGGAAAGGGCAAAGGTACCGGGAAGACAAAACGACAAAGGAAATCCGACGCTCGAACCCTACTACGATGAGCTCTATTCAGAAATTGTCTCAGATATCCGCCAATCCGCTGAGGGCGCCCACGCCCTCGACGATTTTTTTGATTGGATGTGGGGAAAAGCCCAGGATTGGAGCGAATACCACAACATCAAGCTCAAGGGGGATCCCCCCCATCCATCATCGGAGACATCGGCAAGCCACCTGGGCGGCCTATATGCTGATGGTGTCGGGATTCGCCTTAATTATGACAATGGCTGGAAGATGGACTATAGCTTCGACTCCCTAACCGCGGCTCTTGGGATCATGTTTGCAATGAACCAGGTTTCGGAAAAGCAGCATATCAAGCTTTGCGACCGGCCCGGATGTCATGAGGTATTCATCGCCCACAATCCAAAGGCCCGCTATCACAATGCGAATTGCGGCAATCTTGCTAGGGTCCACAGGTCCAGAAAAAAGGCCTTGGCCCCCAAAACTGTAGTGAAAACTGTAGGGGAATTGCCGGCAAGGGGAAGAAAGGCATCAGCCCAGAAGACAGTCGCAATATCGGCCCAAAAAACTGTAGTGAAAACTGTAGGGGAATTATCGACAAAACAGGGGAAAACTCGAGAAAAACGAAGGAAAAGAAAAACACTCTAAAACCCTCATAAATTAGGGGTTTATACGTGTTTTCAGTGGTTTACGAAATATGGTCCGGGATATTTAGGAAACTGTTGCTCTATCCA
>JAAYEH010000454.1 GCA_012728855.1 Rhodopirellula sp.
ACTGTAAACGGAGTTGAAAAGGGGACTGGCTCCGAGCGTGGTTTTGGCCCGGAATTGCTGAGGAAAAGCTTGCCGCTCGGTGCCTGTCCCCTTTTCAACGAGCCATCGAGCTGGTCCGCCCGGGAAAGGGGACAGGCACCGTCGCGGCAACCTCCAACCTCGCGGAAAACCTCCATTTGCGACGGAGCCAGTCCCCTTTCCCGGGCTGCCGCACTTACAGTTTGAGAACTAACAGCGGCATGCCTCCGAATGTGACGGTTGTTTCTCGAACGACCTTAAGCGAGAATGGCATGATCGCCCGCTCGCTGGAAGCGAAGCCGGACACGGTGCCTTATCTTGACTGATTTTACTGAACGGGAGGAGCAGATGGCTCGAACCGACGCTCACTGGAATCGTCGCCAGTTTCTCAGAACGGCGGCCGCGATGGTCGTGCCGGCGGTAATTCCGGCGTCGGCCATTGGCCGCGACGGACGGCCCGCCGCCGGCGAACGAGTGACCATCGGGATCGTGGGCGTGGGATCGCGGGGTTTCAACCTGATCCAGTGGTTCGGCGCGGAGGCCGACGCCCAGATCGTGGCGGTGTGCGACGTCGATTCCTTGCACTACCGCGACAATCCCTGGGGCAAGGGCCGCGCGATGGGGT
This sequence comes from Rhodopirellula sp., assembly GCA_012728855.1. Lineage (GTDB taxonomy): Bacteria > Planctomycetota > Planctomycetia > Pirellulales > Thermoguttaceae > JABWBD01. The sequence goes on from JAAYEH010000454.1 coordinate 644, forward strand.
CGCAACCGGCGGCCAAGGCCGTCGAGGCGCTCTATGCGAAGCAGGCCGCCGGCGGCAACTATCGCAGTTGCGCCGCGCACGCCGACTACCGCGAGTTGTGCGCCCGCAACGATCTCGATGCGCTGGTCATTGCCACGCCCGATCATTGGCACGCGCTGGTGGCCATCGAAGCGATGCGTCAGGGCAAGGACGTCTATTGCGAGAAACCGGTGACGCACCATTTTCGCGAAGGGCAATTAGTGTACCAGGAGGCCGACCGTCGCAAGGCCGTCTTTCAGGCCGGCTCACAACAGCGGTCCGATTACCTGTTCCAGCGAGCGGTGGAACTGGTTCGCAACGGCGTGATCGGCAAGGTCCGACTCGTCGAGGTGGGCCTGCCGGCAGGCTATGCGGAACCGCAAGGTGACACGACCGTCGAACCGCCCCCGGAGCATCTCGATTACGAGTTCTGGTGCGGGCCGGCGCCGACGATCCCCTATATGCGGGCGAGGCATCATCGCTGGTGGCGCGGCCATCGGGCGTTTGGCGGCGGCACGCTGATGGACTGGATCGGCCACCACAACGATATCGCCCACTGGGCGCTGGACATGGACCACGCCGGGCCGGTGAAGGTCGAGGCCTTGGGCTGGCAGTATCCGCCGACGGAGATTTACAACACTCCGCATCACTACGAGATCCGTTGCCAGTACCCGGACGGGGTGACGACCTCGATTTCCGACCAATATCCCAACGGTTTGAAGCTCGTCGGCGACGAGGGCTGGGTATTTGTCACCCGCGAACGGCTGAACGCCTCGGATCCACGCTGGGCGCGACCCGACTTTGATCCCGGCCCGGTGAAGGTCGCAGAACCGACGCGCCACGCGCGGAACTTCTTGGACTGCGTGCGATCCCGCCGGGCATGCCTGGCTTCCGCCGAGATCGCGCACCGCTCGATTACGCCCGGCCATCTCGGCTATGTGGCGCAGGCGGTCGGCAGGGCGCTGGAGTGGGACGCACGGCGCGAGCAGATCCTAAACGATGAGGAGGCGGAAAAGACGCTGAAGAGCTTCCGCTACCGGGAACCGTGGACGGAAATCACTTGAACATCGGCCAAAGAAGACGGATCGAACTCACGGGGGGTGGCAAGTCCGGCCCATCCCCCGCCTCCGATCCGGTGATTTGGCAGGGTCTCGTCGTGTCTTTCAAGTACAATCAAAGAAAGCCCCCTCCGCCGCGAATATCCTGCATGTGGGTGGGCACATCTGCGGCATTGCGGGCTGAAAATGCAACGGCGGTCCGGCGAAGGGGTGTGAAGAACAGGTTTGAGGTGAGCAGGCAGAGTGAAGACATTTCTTAAACTGCTGGCGGTGCTAGGCGTGCTGGCCGGCGGGGTGTATGCGGCGGTGCCGTACGCGAAGGCGTACTGGAAGGCAAGAAATGCGCCGAAGTATCGCTTTGCCGAAGTCGCGAAGGGAGAGATCGTCTCCGTGGTCAACGCCACGGGGACCGTCAAGCCGGTGCTGCAGGTTCAGATCGGATCGTTCGTTTCCGGACCAATCGAGGCATTGTTCGTCGATTACAACTCCGAGGTCCATGAGGGGGATTTGCTGGCGAAGATCGACCCGCGGATCTACGAGGCCGCCGTGGCGCGTGACGAGGCGTCGCTGGCGATCCGCAAAGCGGAAATCGCGCGGGTGACGGCGCAACTGCAGCAGGCCATCAACGACGAGCAACGCGCCATGGGACTGCGCGCGGAGAACGAGAAATACATTTCCCAGGCCGAGATCGACAAGTACAAGTTCGCCCGCGTGGCCCTGGAAGCCGAACTTACCGTGGCGGAGGCGGGCGTTAAGCAGGCCGAGGCAAGCCTGGACAACTCCCGGGCCAATCTCGACTATACGGAGATCCGGTCGCCGGTCAACGGCATCGTCATCGACCGCAAGATCGATCCCGGCCAGACGCTCGCCGCCCAGTTCCAAACGCCGGAGATGTTCGTCGTCGCTCCGGACATGGAAAAGAAAATGCACGTGTTCGCCTCGGTGGACGAATCCGAGATTGGACTGATCCGCGACGCCCAGAGCCACGGGCACAAGGCGCTCTTCAGCGTCGACGCCTATCCGGACGACCTGTTCGAAGGCGAGATCTACCAGATCCGGGTGAGCCCGACGACGGTGCAGAACGTCGTCACCTACACAGTGGTCGTCGAAGCGCCGAATCCCGAGCGCAAGCTGCTGCCGGGAATGACTACCAACATCTCGTTTGAGATTGAACGGCACGACGGCGTGCTGAAAGTCCCCAACGCCGCCCTCCGCTTCTACCCGAAGGTGAAGGAGAACGTCCGCACGGAGGACCAGAAGCTGCTGGAAGGGGACGAGAGCGGCGACCGTGCCACGGACGAGAAAGACGAAGGCTACACGGAGATGCAGCGTTCCGCCGCACAACGTGCGGCGGCCAACAAGGAGCGAAACCGGAGGCATGTCTGGGTCGTCGAAGGCGAGAAGCTTCGCGCCATCGAGGTCGTCATCGGACTGAGCGACTACCGCTACGCGGAAGTCATTTCCGGCGACGTCAAGGAAGGAATGAAGCTGGTAACGGGCATCGAGGGACAATGAATTCTCTTCTCACTCTTCGGATTGCGGTACGCGCGCTGGCAAAAAACAAAATGCGCGCCGGGCTTACCGTGCTGGGCGTGGTGATCGGCATCGCCGCCGTGACGACGATGGTCTCGATCGGCCAGAGCGCCGGCGAGTTGGTGCAGGGGCAGTTCCAGAGCCTGGGCACCAACATGATCGTGGTGTTCCCCGGCAGCAAGCGAGGTTCCGGAGTCCGGCACGGCCGCGGCAGCGTGCCGACGTTGACGGCGGGCGACGCCAAGGCGATGGTCGACGAATGTCCGGCCGTGCTGGCCGCCTGCCCGCTGGTCGGCACGGGCGGCCAGGTGATCTACGGCAACATGAACTGGAGCCCTCGCGAGTTGATGGGCGCCGGGACCGACTACCTCACCGTTCGCAACTGGCAACTGCGGCAGGGCGGTTTTTTTACGGAGCGGGAAATCCTGTCGGCCGCCAAAGTCTGTGTGATTGGGCAAACGATCGTCGAGAAGCTGTTCCAAACGACCAATCCGATGGGGCAGATGATCCGCATTCGGAACATCCCCTTTCGCGTCATCGGCATTCTGGAGACCAAGGGGGCCAATATCGTCGGCGACGACCAGGACAATATCGTCGTCTTGCCCTATTCGACCGTCCGCAAGCGACTGCAAGGCTCGAACTTCGAAAATGTCGATGTCATTCTCGCCTCGGCCCGCTCAACGTCGCAAATGCGCCAGGCGGAGAGCGAGATCAAGCAATTGCTCTACGAGCGCCACCGCATCAAGCCGGGCGACAAGCCCGACTTCGAGGTACAGAACACCACCGAGATCGCCAATGTGCTGGGGATCATCACCGGCACGATGACGGCGCTGTTGGCGTCGATCGCCGGCATCTCGCTGTTGGTGGGCGGCGTGGGGATTATGAACATCATGCTCGTCTCGGTGACCGAGCGGACCCGCGAGATCGGCATTCGGTTGGCGGTGGGGGCGCGGGGCCGCGACATCCTGCGGCAGTTTCTCGTCGAGTCGGTCCTGCTTTCCACCATCGGCGGGATCGTGGGACTGGGGTTGGGGATTGCAGCCTCGGCCGGGGCAACGAAGATCATCAACACCTTGATCAACGGCACTCCCTGGCCGGTGGTCATCTCGCTGAAGGCCGCCGCGCTGGCGATCGTGTTTTCCGCCAGCGTCGGTATCTTCTTCGGCTATTACCCGGCGCTGCGCGCCAGCCGACTCGATCCTATCGAGGCACTGCGGTACGAGTGATTGGCCGCGAGCATCGCCCTGGGAATTGCCGTCGACGACACGATCCACTTGCTGAACTGGTTCGGTAAATCGCTCCGGCAAGGCCGCCCGCGTGCCGACGCCGTCGTCTTCTCCCTCAACCAGTGCGCCGCGGCGATGCTGCAAACGACGCCCGTCTGTGGATGATCTTGCGTGGGTCAGTGCCGGGAACCTTCTCGCCCTCCGCGAGAATGCCGCGACACGATTGCCACACGCGGAGATCGCCAAGGACTCTCGCCACGTCTCCTTTCCAGCAAGCCGTCGCCCACTCCAAGTATCGAAATTTCCCCCACGACCTTCAATGCCGTCTCCGCCACGGCATATTCCTCCATGTCGGCCAGCGTCATGTCCAGCCCCGGACCATCGGGAAATGCCTCTCGGGCAATCATTTTTCCCAGCCTTCCGCAACCTCCTGAATTTCCTTCAATTTCCGCTCCCGAGCTTCCTTGCTCGTCATCTCTCGATCCTCCTTGAACTTGCGACGACACGACAATCCAGAATCCGGCATGGTTCAGAAAACGGGGATTGGCTCCGAGCAAAATAGCTTCTGCCGGTGAAAAACACGGTTCGGCGAGGTGCCTGTCCCCGTTTTTCGAACCTAGATCATCCCTATTGGCCCCGCAAACCCGTTCCTGTGCCCGCACTCCCGGCCTCCAACCACAGCGGCTTGCTGGTCTGTACGGGCGCGCCCTATAATTAAGGGTTTCGCCCAAAGTACAACCCACTCCACTGAGCCGGGGCTCGATGGCCGTTTCCGATATCGTTGTCAAAGGGGCTCGCGAACACAATCTCCGCGACGTGAGCCTCACGCTCCCCCGCAACCGGCTGATTTGCTTTACCGGCGTGAGCGGTTCCGGGAAGAGTTCGCTCGCCTTCGACACCCTCTATGCCGAAGGACAGCGGCGCTACGTCGAAAGCCTTTCCAGCTTCGCCCGCCAGTTTCTCGGCCAAATGCCGAAGCCCGACGTCGACGCGATCGCCGGACTCAGCCCCTCCATCTCCATTTCTCAGAAATCGACCGGCCAGAGCCCCCGATCGACGGTCGGAACGATCACCGAGATCTACGACTATCTGCGGGTCTTGTACGCCCGCGTCGGGACCGGCTACTGTCCGCAGTGCCATCGCAAGATCACCGCACAGACCCGTCAGCAGATCCTCGAGCAGATTGCCCAGATTCCCGCCGGCACGCAATTTCTCGTGTTGGCACCGTTGATCCGCGGCCAGAAGGGTGAGTACCGGGATCTCTTTGAGGATCTCCTTAAACAGGGATTCGTCCGTGCCCGCGTCGATGGCGCCGTGGTTCGGCTTACCGACGACGTGCGGCTCGACCGCCAGATGCGGCACAACATCGAGGTGGTGATCGATCGGCTCACCGCCGGCCCGACTTCGCGGCAGCGATTGGCCGAGGCGGTTGAATTGGCGCTGCGGATGGGCGTTGGCAACCTGATCGTGTCGCCGGAGTCGGATTCTCCCGAGTCTCCGCCGGCGGCCGACGTCCAACTCTCCGCCCACTACGCCTGCACCCATTGCCAACTCAGCTTCGAACCGCCCAGCCCGCAGATGTTCAGCTTCAACAGTCCGCAGGGCATGTGCCACGAATGCCAGGGGCTGGGCGAGATCTATAGTTTTGATCCCAAGCTGCTTATCCCCGATCCCTCGCGATCGTTTCAGCAGGGCTGCATTGAGATCCTTGGCGTTTGGCGCGATATGGGTCGCTGGCGGCGGCACATTTACCGCGGAGTGGCCGATTCGGTGGAGCGGAAGTACGAGCTGCCGCCAGGTTCGCTGCTGGAAACCGCCTGGGAAGAGATCGATCCCAAGTTCCAGGAGATGCTCCTCTGGGGCACCGGCGACGAGCATATCACCTTCACCTGGCGGTCGGGATCGTCGGGGCACAAATGGGGCGGCAAGTTTGAAGGGATCATCCCCAAGCTTCTCTCGCAGTACCGCACCACCCGAAGCCGAATGCAGCGGCGGGGCCTGGAAAAGTACATGAATGTGGTCGGCTGCGGAATGTGCCACGGCCAGCGACTCAATCCCCAGGCCCGTTCGGTGAAACTGGCAACCCGGTCCGCCCGCTTCTCGGACCAGCCGGAACGGTCCTTGCCGGAAGTCAGCGCACTGGCTGTCACGCAAGCCGAGGATTTCTTCCGCGAACTGCAACTCGACGAGGTCGGCACGGCCATTGCCGCCGAGGCGCTCAAGGAAATCCGCGGCCGGCTGCGGTTTCTCGAAAACGTCGGGCTCGACTACCTCTCGCTCGACCGCACGGCGCCGACCCTCTCCGGCGGCGAAATGCAGCGGATTCGTCTGGCCGGGCAGATCGGTTGCGGGCTGGTCGGGGTGCTGTACATCCTCGACGAACCGTCGATCGGACTGCACCCCCGCGACAACGATCGGCTGCTGGAGACCCTAGCGCAGCTCCGCGACCAGGGCAACACGGTCATCGTCGTCGAGCACGATGAAGACACCATGCGCGCGGCCGACCATATCGTCGACTTCGGGCCGGGGCCGGGTGTCCGCGGCGGCAAGGTGGTGGCGGCCGGTCCGGCAGCCGACGTGATCCGCCAGTCGGCCAGCCTCACCGGACAATTCCTCTCCGGCAAGCGCAAGATCGAAATCCCGCCGCAGCGACGCCAAGGTAAGGGCCATGAACTTACCATCCGCGGCGCGACCCACAACAACCTCAAGGATATCGACGTAAGCCTCCCGCTGGGCAAATTCATCTGCGTCACGGGCGTGTCCGGTTCGGGCAAGAGTTCACTGGTCAACGATATTCTCGTCGAGGCGCTGCGGCGCGACCTCAACGGCGGAATCGGCAATCCGGGCCGCCATCGGGCGATCGAGGGACTGGATCATCTCGATAAGATGATCGCCATCGATCAGTCACCCATCGGCCGCACGCCCCGCTCCAATCCGGCCACCTACATCAAGGTCTTCGACGATATCCGCAACCTCTACACCCAGTTGCCCGAATCGAAGGCCCGCGGCTACAAGGCGGGGCGATTCAGCTTCAACGTGGTGGGCGGGCGCTGCGAAGCCTGCGAAGGCAACGGTTCCAATCGGCTCGAAATGGATTTTCTGGCCGACATCTGGGTGACCTGCCCGGTCTGCGAGGGACACCGCTTCGGCCGCGAGACGCTGCAGGTTCGCTACAAAGGCAAGTCGATCTCCGAAGTGTTGGAGATGGACATCCAGGAAGCTCTGGTCCACTTCGAGAACCAGCCCAAGATTCGTCACAAACTTCAGACGCTCCACGACGTCGGGCTCGACTATATGAAACTCGGCCAGCCCTCGCCCACCCTCTCCGGCGGCGAGGCCCAGCGGGTGAAGCTGGCGCGCGAGTTGGTCAAAATCAGCACCGGCCGGACGCTCTACCTGCTCGACGAACCGACCACCGGGCTGCACTTCGCCGACATCGAGTTGCTGCTGAAGGTGCTGCACGACTTTGCCGACGCCGGCAACACCGTGCTAGTGGTCGAGCATAATCTCGAAGTGATCAAGACGGCCGACTGGATCATCGATCTCGGGCCGGAGGGGGGCGGCGAAGGCGGGCGGATTGTCGCCACCGGCACGCCGGAGCAGGTTGCCCAAGTCGAGGAGTCGCACACCGCCAAGGCGCTGCGACCAGTGCTCGGCGGTCCTCTGTCCGGCGGCGGCAAGGCGAAGGCCGTTGATCAAATCGCCACCAAGAGCACGCGACGGGCGGACCTTGCCCGCTCGATCAAGGTCCGCGGCGCCCGCCAGCACAACCTCAAAGGGATCGACGTCGAAATCCCTCGCGACCAGTTCACCGTTTGTTGCGGGCCGAGCGGATCGGGCAAGACGTCCCTGGCAATGGACACGATCTACGCCGAAGGCCAGCGGCGCTACGTGGAAAGCCTCAGCGCGTATGCGCGACAGTTCGTCGGCCAAATGCAGAAACCGAAACTCGACCACATCGAAGGGCTTTCGCCGGCCATCGCCATCGAACAGAAGCATTCGGGTCATTCGCCGCGGAGCACCGTCGGCACCGTCACGGAAGTCTACGATTATTTCCGGATCTTGATGGCCCGCCTCGGCGAACCCTACTGCCCGGCCTGCGACGTGCCGATCGGCACCCAGTCGGCCGACGAAGTAATCGACAAGATCATGGCGCACCCGAACGGCACGCGGCTCTATCTGATGGCCCCCTTGGAAGTCCAGGTGGGCGAGCAGTACGAGACCGTCTGGCAGGAGATGCGAGCCGCGGGCTACGCGCGGATTCGGGTCGACGGGGAGACCTATCCGCTGGATACCGCCCCGAAAATCGATCGCCGCAGAAAGCATGAGGTGCAGGTGGTCGTCGATCGCGCCGTGGTGCGGCCGGACGCCCGCTCTCGCATTGCCGACAGCATCGAGAATGCCCTTTCGGTCGGCCGCGGCGTGTTGCATGTTGCGGTCGCCAAGGAAGAGCTTCCGGAATCGCAGTGGCCGGTGGAGATCCATAGTCAGCATTTCGCCTGCCAGCAGTGTGGGCGGAGTTTTGACCGATTGTCGCCGCACAATTTCTCCTTCAATAGCTCCCTGGGGTGGTGCCCGGCCTGCGAAGGGCTCGGCCTTCAAACCGGCGCCAATCCGGCAACGCTGCTCCGCGACAGCCAGGCGACGCTCGCCGAGGGCGCCATCGCCCTTTGGCCGGGAACCAATAGCCGCTACTTTCCGTTGATGTTAGCCGCCTTCGCCCGCGCCGTCGGCATGCCGACCGACGTGCCGTTCGATCAACTCGCCGCGCGGCATCGCCGTCTATTGATGCATGGCACGGGCGAACAGTGGTTCGACGTTTTTGCCGGCCGCCAGGGAAAGGACGGCGAAACGGCCGCTTCGCCGCCGTTGTTCCGCTTCCAGTACAAGGGGCTCTATCCGGCCCTGGAAGAAGCCAGCCGCCTCTCGCCCAGCTTCCGCGGCAAGCTGGAATACCTGATCGACGAGGTGGAATGCTCGGTGTGCAGCGGCAGCCGGCTGCGCGACGACGCGGCCGCGGTCCGCTTTCGCAACCGCACGATGGATGAGATGTGCCGCTTGCCGCTGGGGCGGCTGCTGGAGGACTTCAAGTCGTGGAAACCGACCTCCACCGAGCGGAAGGTCGCCGGGGAAGTCGTCCGCGAAATCGGCAATCGGCTGCAATTTCTCGTCGACGTGGGGCTCGACTACCTCTCGCTCGCCCGCCCCGCTCCGTCACTCTCCGGCGGCGAGGCGCAGCGGATTCGGCTGGCAGCCCAGGTTGGCAGCGGCCTCTGCGGCGTGCTCTACGTGCTCGACGAACCGACGATCGGTCTGCACCCCCGCGACAACGGCCGTCTGCTGGACGCGCTGAGAAAACTCCGCGATCTCGGCAACACGCTTCTGGTCGTGGAGCACGACCGCGAGGTCGTTGCCAACGCGGATCAATTGCTCGATTTCGGCCCCCGGGCGGGCGACGGCGGCGGCGAGGTCGTCGCCCGCGGCACGCCCCTGCAGGTTTCCAAACGGCGGGCCTCGGTCACCGGTCCGTACCTCTCGGGCAAGAAGTCGATTCCCGTCCCGACCAACCGCCGCATGGCATCGGCCGTCGCTCCCCCCCCACCTCCGTCTTCAGCGGGCGGCCGTAAGCGGCGGAAAGCGCGGCCGGCACCGACCCCGCCGCCGCAATCTCCGCCCGGCGAGGGCTGGATCGAAATCGTCGGCGCCCGGCACAACAACCTCAAGAACGTCGATGTGCGGATTCCCCTCGGCGCGCTGACTGTGATCACCGGCGTCAGTGGCAGCGGCAAGAGTTCCTTGATCGAGGACGTGCTCTACAACGTGCTGGCTCGAACGCTCCATCGCGCCAAGACGTTTCCCGGCGTCCACGACGCGGTCCGCGGCCTGGAGATGATCAACAAGGTGATCCAGGTCGACCAGCAGTCGTTGGGCCAGACACCGACCTCCAATCCCGCCACGTTCACCGGTGTGTTCGATCTGATCCGTGAACTCTTCGCTCAACTGCCCGAGGCGAAGCTTCGCGGCTATACGCCGCGGCGGTTCAGCTTCAACGTGCCGGGCGGCCGATGCGAGAAGTGCGAAGGCAACGGCCAGCTCAAGATCGAGATGCACTTCCTGCCCGACGTGTGGGTCGAATGCGATGCCTGCCGCGGAAGACGCTACGAGGCCGAGACCCTGACGGTTCGCTACCACGGTCAGTCGATCGCCGATGTGCTCGATATGTCGTGCGGGGCGGCCGTGAAGCTCTTTGAAAACCTGCCCAAGATCCGCCACATCCTGCAAACGCTTTGCGACGTCGGCCTCGACTACGTCAAGCTGGGCCAATCCGCGCCGACGCTTTCCGGCGGCGAGGCGCAGCGGGTCAAACTGGCGGCCGAACTGGCCCGCCCCGATACCGGTCGAACGCTCTATCTTCTCGACGAGCCGACGACCGGTCTGCATTTCGACGACCTCGCCAAACTGCTCGACGTGCTCAATCGGCTCGTCGATTTGGGCAATACGGTCGCCGTGATCGAGCACAATCTCGACGTCGTCAAGACGGCCGACTGGGTCATTGACCTGGGGCCGGAAGCCGGCGAGGAAGGCGGCTACGTAGTGGTGGCGGGCACTCCCGAGGACGTTGCCGCCCATGCGGCTCTCGCACGAACCTCGCGCGAGAGTGGGACGGCCCTTCACCGCTCCTATACCGGTGAAGCGCTGGAAGGCGTGCTTGCCGCCGGACCGTATGCCGAGCGGAAATCGCACAACTTCGAGTCGGCTCGCGCCAAACGCGAAGGCGACGTGGAAATCCATGAGGTCGGCGGCGCCGCCAACTTGCCCTGGGAGATCGACGGCCGCCGCTGGCACACGAAAGACCGTGTCGGCCGCACCGGCAATCCCTGCCGCTGGGACGGCCGCATCCTGGACGAGGTGGTCGAGCGGATCGAGGATGCCGGCCTGTTCAGCGAGACGGACTGGAATTCCCGCAGCATCGTGGAGATCCGCGCCGCCAAGAAGTCCGATGGTTGGTTTTTCCATGCCATCACCGGCGAAGAATGGCTCTTGAAGATGAAGTTCCGCACCGCCAAGCAGACCTTTCGCCGCGATGATCTCGTCGCTCGTCTCGACCTGAAACCGTTGAACGACATGCCCGACCTGCCCCTCTACGGCACCGAGCCGCGGGTGAAAGCGACGAATCTCCGCGGCCCCTGGCAGGAGATCGAATTGCGAGTCCACGCCTATAAGGAAATCGATCACCCCGACTTCTGGAAATTCGTCGACGAGGCGGTGGCCGGTTTCGGCAGGTTCACGGAGCGGGCCCGGCAAAAACCCGAGGATCTGATGCCTTGGAAGGTTCTCGGCCGCAAGTGGCACACCGCCCGCAAAGGGTTCCACAACGGCAAGCCGCCGGTCTGGGACACCGGCGTGCTCGAGCAAGTCCTCACGATCCTGGAGAAGACGGCGCCCGAGGGTCAGTTTGCCTGGGGCAACAAGCAGGTGGTGCCGTTTCACGTCGGTGATCGGAAGGAACCGTGGGCAGCCGTCCAGACGAAGAAGACCGACGCGGTCTACCTCCACCTCACCGGTCCCAAAGGCCGTTTCGCGCTGGGGCGAGTGACCGAATTGGGGCACGAGCCGGAATTCGAGGCGCAGCGACCCGAGTATGACGTAATCCACCTGAAATTCCGTTCCAGCGAGGATCTCGGCCGAGGCGATCTGGCATCGTTTCTTAAGGAACACCTCGCTGAATTTCAAAACAACGGCGCACATGTTTGACTCGTTTTCTCATGTCCGAATCCCTTCTCCCCAAACGATTCCTCTTCCGCTTTTCGGTTCCGTGCCGATATCGGCAGCCGATCTGGACCGCCGAGGGCTCCCAACTCGACGCCTCCTACCAATTGCCGAACATCGCGGAATTGGAAGACACTCCCGCGCTGCTCGACTTCCGCATGGCATGGAGTGAAACCGGGCTGGCTTTTCAGACGCTGGTGCGAGGCAAGCGACAGCCCCCCTGGTGCCGAGCCAACCGGCCGGAGGATAGCGACGGCGTGCGGATTTGGATCGACACCCGCGACGTCCACAACGTGCATCGCGCCGGCCGTTTTTGCCATCAATTCCTGTTCCTGCCTGCCGGCGGCGGCAACCGGCTCGACGAGGCCATTGCCCAATGGTGGCCAATCAACCGCGCCAAGGAACATCCCAAAGCCATCGCCCAGGGCCAGGTCCGGCTTCGCAGTGAGCGATTGGCCGACGGCTACCTGCTGGACGCATTCCTGGCGGCCGAGGCGCTGACCGGATTCGACCCGCAGGAACACCCGCGCCTGGGGTTCACATACGCCGTGGTCGATCGGGAATTGGGGGAATTGACCTTCAGCGCCGGCAGCCCCATGCCCTATCAGGAAGACCCCAGCCTCTGGGCGACACTGGAACTCATGCGGTAGATCGTTGCCGCGGTTCTTAGCAGCCCGGCTGCCGGGACACTGTTTCCATGCTTAATAGGGGGTCGCTATCCGCCTTGTTGGACTGCTTCTCGCGCAAGACGAGCTTAGGGATGCCGTTCGTCGTGTGTCACCCTTCGGAAAACTTGAGCGCTGAGCCGGCAGAGTCCGTTATTTGCAGACTGCTTCTTGCTTTACCCAATTTGCCTAACTATGATCGTAGTAGGTGTCCGTATCGGCCGGGGCACCAGCCCCTGCGTGGCCCGTCGATCGCCAAGTCCATCAGCGCTTCCAGCGTCGATTCCGGCCGTTTGTCGTGGGAGCGAATCGCAGAGAATTCTCGCAGCTTCGAAGGAGAGGTTATCCCATGCGTTGGCAAGCCGTCGGTTGCCGGATCATCGCGTTTTTGGTTCTCGTGGGACTCGGGCCACAGACATCGCACTTTTTCAGCATTGTCCCACTGGCTGTCGCCCAGAACAATAACAATAATGGCGGCAGCAATAATAATGGCGGCAGCAATAATGATGGTGGCAACACCGCCGGGTTAGCTGGTGTGGCGGTGGACGCCCAGGGCGTGGTGCGGCAGCAGGTCTTCCCCGATCCAGGCGGACGCTTGCGACTGGAAAGAACGGCAGCGGCCCGGGCGACATTGAGCCCCGATCTGCTCGCGCCGAGCAACCTCCGCAAGGTCTCGCTCAACCGGCTGGAACGGGCGATTCTGGCTCGCGACGGCGTGCCAACCGAGGAAATGCGGAGCCTCGCCGGTTTGCAGCGAGTTCGCTACGTTTTCTGCTATCCCGATAGCAAGGACATTGTGATTGCCGGACCGGCCGAAGGCTGGGTTGCCGATCCGAGCGGCCGCATGGTGGGGATCAACAGCGGTCGTCCCATCGTTCAATTGCAGGACTTGATCGTGGCGTTGCGAGCCTTCCCGCCCAGCGGCGAAGCGACTCCGTTGATCGGCTGCTCGATCGACCCGACTCAGGAAGGCCTGCAGGCGATGCAAGGCTTTCTGCGCAGCGTCGGTTCGTATGCCACTCCGGCCCAGACCCAGTACATTGTCAGCGGATTGCAGAACAGCCTCGGTTTGCAGACCGTTTCGGTCAACGGTGTCTCTCCTTCCACGCGCTTTGCCCAGATCCTGGTCGAGGCCGACTATCGCATGAAACTGATCGGGATTGGCCTGGAACGGCCGCCGGTGAGGATGGTGAGCTTCGTCGAACGGGCCGATCCGGCTCAGGTCTCGCGCAATGCCTTGTTCCGCTGGTTCTTTACGCCCGATTACCAATGCATCCGCGTCACGGAAGACGGGCTCGGCGCCGAGTTGGTCGGCGATGGCGTGAAACTTGTCGGCGAGGACGAGATGGTCACCGGGGAGGGCGACCGGCGGATCGCATCGCGAGGCAACCGTGCCAGCCAGGTGTTTGTCTCGACTTTCACGAAGAAATACCCCGAGCTGGCCGATCGATCGCCCGTCTACGCGGAACTGCGCAATCTAGTCGATCTGGCCGTGGCGGCCGCCTACATCCAGCACGAGGATTTCTATGCCAAGACCGGCTGGAGCATGGAATTCTTCGGCGACGAGAAATCGTTCGCCGTTGAGGTCTATAATGCGCCCAAGCAGGTCGCCTCGACCGTGGCTGCCGTCTGGAAGGGTAATCGGCTGATGACGCCGATCGGCGGCGGCGTCCATATCGACGCCATGCAAGCGCTCGATTCCCAGAATCTGCTCAAGGACGACGGCGGCGATGTGGCCAGGCTTCACGGCGAGACCTCGACGCAGTTGGCCAACGACCAGTGGTGGTGGGACTGATTTCGCCGATCCTCAGCATCGGCGAAACAATAACCGTCTCGACGTCGCCGCGGGGAAGGGGTCGGGAGTCTTTTTTCCGTGTCGGCCGGAATTAGATCGATCCACATAGGAAAGCGTTGCACGGCCGACACGGAAAAAAGACTCCCGACCCCCTCGGATCCGCCGCCCCTGGTAAGTTCGACACGTATTTCTTCGCCGATCCTCAGCTGGCCTCGACGCGGTTCGTTTCGCCGATCTGTCCGGCCAGGAAGTGCATCACGTTTTTCAGTGATACTTCGGCCATCCGCCGGTTGGCTTCGTGGGTGTTCGAGCCGATATGCGGCGTGAGCACGACATTGTCCAGCGTGCGGAGATCCTTGCCCGCGGTGACGGGAACGTAGGGCTCGTTCTGGAACACGTCGAGCCCTGCCCCGCCCAGCCGTCCGGCAGCCAGCGCGTCGTAGAGGGCGTCTTCATCGATCACCGCGCCGCGGGCTGTGTTGATGAGCATCGCGGATGATTTCAGCCAGCTTAGCCGCTGGGAGTTGATGAAGTTTCGCGTCTTCTCGTTGGCCGAGAGGTGGAGCGTCACCACGTCGGACTGCCGGAACACGGCCTCTACGTCGTCCGTGTAGAGGTCAAGTCCCAGCCTGGCCAGTGCGGCCTCGTTGGTCTCGCCCGGCTGCCGCAGTTGGTCGACGGGCCGGATGTCGGCGGCGTGTACCCGCATCCCGAATCCAAACCGTGCAATGGCTGCCGCCCGGCGGCCGATCTCGCCGCACCCCAGGATCCCCAGGGTCTTGCCCGCCAGTTCGATTCCCGGCGGCGCCGAGAAATCGCCGGCCCGTAGCCGTGCTTCGGCCCGGCCCAGCCGGCGCGCGAGCTGGCTGATCAGCCAGAAGGCGTGTTCGGCCACACTGGCATCCAGCGCGCCGGGGGTGTTGGTGACAAGGATTCCGTGCTGCCGGGCCAGACCTTTGTCGATGTTGTCGTGCCCGACGCCGAAACGCGCGATCACGGCGCCGCGCTCGCCGCCGGTCCTTGCCAGAGCCTCGTAGAGCGGACCGCGATACGGATCGATCCCCACGATCACCGCACGACAGCGGTGGGCGAGAACCGCCTCGGCCAGCGACTCCTCGTCCGGTTTCACGCAAAGAACCCGCTGCGACTCGACCGTCCGGAAAACCGCCTCGCCTTTTTGATAGCCCAACTCGGTGACCAGGACTGTCTCACTCATTGGCCTTAGCCTTTCGTCGTTGAGATGTAAACGGGCCACACCATTGACCCGCCTGGGAAAGGGGACAGGCACCGTCGCCGCAATCCTTAGGCAAAAGGAAAGTTGTCACGTGCGACGGAGCCAGTCCCCTTTCCCAGGCTCCCGCACTAGCTACTTGCCTTTCGTAGCATGGCGCGACAGCCGGCCAGGAGGAACTCGGTGTCGATGCCGCACGCCAGAAAACGGAACCCTTGCTCGACGCGGCGGGCCACTTGCCCGGGATCGACGGCGACCACGTGGATTCCCGCGGCGACGCCCCGTGCCCGGCACGCGTCAAGAATGGTTTGCTGGGCCGCCAGCACGTCCGTGTGGTCGAGCTTGCCCGCCAGGCCCATCGAGGCGGAAAGATCGTAGGGGCCGATCAGCGCGGCGTCGATGCCCGCTGTGGCCAGGATGGCATCGGCCTGGCGGACGGCGTCGACGTGCTCCAGCATCACCACCACCAGGACATCGTCGTTCCAACCGGCGAAGTACGCGGCGAAGTCGCGGCCGAAATCCGCGCCGCGGCAGAGCGAAGCGCCGCGGATTCCTTCAGGCGGGAACTTGGCCATTTCGACCGACTGGCGGGCCAACTCGGGCGTATTGACCGAGGGGACGATAATCCCGGCCGCCCCCAGGTCGAGCACTTTCTTCGTCAAGGCGGGATCGCAGCAGGGGAGCCGCGCCAGCAAGTCGCAGCCCGTCCCTTTCACCGCCAGCGCCAGTTCGTGGAACGCGCGGACGTCGATCGACGTGTGCTCCATGTCGACGCCGAGAAAATCGAATCCCTCGCCGGCCATGATCTCGACGACCGTGGGATGGCCGACCATCACCCAGCCGCCAAAGACCGGTTGGCCGTTTCGAAGCTTTTGCTTGGTCTTTCCCATCGTTGTTCCTTATTGTTGGCCGGGAGCGATTTCCGTAGAAAGGTAACTGGTTCTCCCTAGAATCGTGCCAGGTCATTCGTCGATATCCCACCAGCCGTCCAGCAGGCGTTGCAGCCTGACTTTTTGCTCAGCATATTCCGGCTCGGCAGATAGATTGTGCCTTTCCTCCGGGTCTTTGTCGAGATCGAACAGGAGCGGTTCTTCCGGAGCTTTGCTCGGCGCGATCAATTTGAACCGTCCCGAGCGGACCCAACGCAATTGGATCTCATGGGCCGGTTCCCCAAGCCGGACCGCATCGTTCTCATAGATTTCCCCGAAGGCGGGCCGGTTGGCAGGCTTCTGTGTTCCTTCTGCGATCGGCAAGAGATTCGTGCCCGACATGCTCTGCGCCTTGGACTCCAGCCCGACCGCCGCGAGGATCGTCGGCGCCACATCGATACTCTCGACGATTCCGTCGTAAGCGGCCGGACGGATATGCCCGTCCCAGCGGAGAAGCAGAGGCGTGCGGATTCCGTCCTCGTAGGGAGACCACTTGCTGCGGGCGTGTTGCCGCTCGGGCCGTCGCGGATCGGGCTTCCAGCCGTTGTCGGCGAGAAAAGCGAAGAGAGTGTTCGACGACAGTCCCCTTGTCTCTAGGTAGTCCAGCAACTGCCCGACCGTCCTGTCAAAGCGGGTGATGCTGGCATAGTAGCGGACGTCGTGCGGCGGTATCTCGGTACGGTTCTCGTAGAGGGCGAGATCTTCTGCCGCGACATCGTGCGGCGTGTGCGGCAGAACCGGCGCATACCAGATGAAAAACGGCTCAGCGGCGTAGCGATCGACAAAGTCGAACAGCGGCTGCATCGTGCGGCGACCGATGGTGAGGCCGAAATCTCCGTTGCCGTGCGCAACCACCGAGCCGTCGGGAAGCGTCTTGTCCCAGCATCCGGGCACACCGGCGGCTTCGCCGGTGGCCATTCCGTCGGTGAAGCCCGCAGTGCGGTAGTGGCCTTCCCAGTACTTCCCCGTTTGAAGGCAGCGGTAGCCGTTGGCCGCCAGGATGCGAGGCACGGCCGGAACCGACTGGATGAGCTTCTCCGCCAGTGAACGTGCAGCATAGTACTGATCGCGGGGCATCCGATTCAGCGCCGCGTTGCCGGGCGGCGGGTGATTGAAATGGATGCCGTGCTCGTGCGGGTAGAGGCCGGTCAGCAAGGTGGCCAGCGAGGGCCGGCAGGAACTGGTGGGGACGTAGGCGTGCGTGAACCGTGCCGAACGGGCGGCGAGCCGGTCGAGGTTCGGTGTTTTGACGAGTGGGTTGCCCATAAAGCCGAAGTCATCGTAGGCATGGTCGTCGCTGATGATCAAGACGATGTTCGGCGGGCGATCCTGTCCCGTGTCTGCCAAGGCGCTCTGGTTTCCGAGGCAGATCAACACTGCCGCGAATAGGATAAAACCACCGGCCGGAGCGCATGCGGGAACCAACGTTTTTCGCTGCCAGGCTGTCATCAGTGATTTCTCTCTTCTTTGACTGACGGCACTTGCCGTCACACTCCCGCGGAATATCGCCGTGCTTCATCGAGCACGGCCAGGTAGTTGTCCACCGGGATGTAATCGGTAACCCAGTTTCCCAAGCCCAGGCAGTAGCCGCCGCCGGGCTGGCAGACGTCGAGTGTCCGGCGAACGCGGCAGCGGATTGCCGGCTCGTCCGACCGGGCAATGAAGTCGACGTCGAGGCCGCCCAGCAGCGCGACGCGATCGCCCCAGCGCCCTTTCGCCTCGGTCACCGGAACGACGTTCTCTTCGAAAGAGTGCTTGGCGTCGATCTTCACCGAGTCGATCAGATGGTCCATCAGCGGGTCGACTCGGCCGCAGCAATGGAAGAAGAATAACTTGCCGCGATCGTGCGCCCGGCGGCTCATCCGCTCGTGCCAGGGTAGAAAGCGGTCGACGATGTACTGCGGCGCCATCATCGTCGAACTCTTGTGGGCATAATCGTCGGCCGCGTAAACGGCGAACACACAGCGATAATCGCACAACGTGCGGACCATTGCCAGATGGAACTCGGCGACGCGCCGGATGACTTCCTCGACCAGTTCCGGCTCGTCGACCATCTTCCAGCAGAACGACTCGAAGCCGAAGAGTTCGCGTACGACCTCCCATACCTTGACCACGTGGTACACGCCCATGTCTTCCGGCAGTCGTCGTTCGTACTCGTCGAGTTGGCCGTAATCGATGCGGGCGGGATCAGGCCAAGGGTAGCGCTCGATATCCTCCCAAGACTGAATGGGCCCGGCGTGCTCCTGGGCCCAGGTCGTGCCGAGCGAGCCGGCCACGTCGAACTCGCCGCCCGGCAGCCAGACGCGGAAGATCTCGAAACCCAGCAACCGCTGCACCGCGATTTCTCGCTCCCAGATGTCGCGAGGCTCGCCGCCGGAAGGAAATGATAAGTCGAATCGGCGCGCGATTTCGTCCTTCACAGCGGCGGCGATCCCGTGCTCAAACTGGAAGACACGGCCGGGGGTCTCCTGACGGAGCAGGTTGCGCCGCAGTTGTTCGAGATTCAGTTCTACAGGCGGCAAAACGCCGTGCATGGCTTGTCTCGCTGGAGTGACGCCTCAGACCGTGTAGGGGGCGCGTTGCTCACGGGCGAGATGGCCGTTAGCCTCGTCGTCGCCGACGAACCGTTCCTTCTCCGGATCCCACTGGAGTGGACGGCCCAGCCGCATGGAGATGTTGCCCAGGTGGCAGGTCGATACCGAGCGGTGCTGGCTGTAGACATCGGAAATGGGCTGCTGGCGGCTCTTCACGCAGTCGAAGAAGTTCCCCATGTGGTTGACGATCGCGTCGAGCTTGCCCTCGCGGGGCGGACGAGCGAGGTTGTCGTGTGCGTAGAGCTTGTACTGCTCGCGGGGCAGCGGAGCGTCGGCCAACGCCTCGACCGGGCTGCCTTCGAGCGTGCCGCGGTTGACGAAGATCCGCCCTTCGGTTCCTTCAAAGAGGATGCCGTTGCGGCCGTGGTCGAGCACGACCATCTCCACCCCGCCGGGAAAGACATACTTCGCCTCGAAATCGATGGCCACGTTGTAGCCGTCCGGTACGTCGGGAAACTTGGCCCGGCCCTCGATCCGCACCGGCCCTGAACCTTCCATGCCGGCGGCCCACTGGGCGATGTCCATGTGGTGCGCGCCCCAGTCGGTCAACTGGCCGCCGGAGTATTCGTACCACCAGCGGAACGTGTAGTGGCAACGCTCTTCGATGTAGGGGACGGCGGGCGTCTGCCCCTGCCAAAGATCCCAGTTCAGATGGCCGGGGACCGTGCGGGTGGGAAACGGGCCGCCGCTCTTGTTCTTGCCCAGCACGACCTCGATGCGCTTGAGTTGCCCGAGTCGCCCTTGGCGGACCATCTCCACGGCCAAGCGGAAGCGATCGTCGCTGCGGTGCCACGAGCCGACCTGCACAACCCGATTGGTCTCGCGGACGACTTTGCCGAGTTGCTTGCCCTCGTCGATGGTCAGCGTCAGCGGTTTTTCGATGTACACGTCCTTGCCAGCCCGGCAAGCGTCGATGAGCATCTTCGTGTGCCAGTGGTCGGGCGTGCCGATCGTGACCACGTCGACGTCCTTGCGGTCCAACAGCGCGCGGTAGTCCTCGTAGATGGCCGGCGTGCTGCCGAAGCTCGATCGCGCTTGTTCGCGGACGTGGCGGTCGATGTCGCAAATCGCCACAACGTCGCCGTATTCGCGGGCCTTGTCGGTAATCACCGTTCCCTGGTAACGCATCCCGATGGCGCCGATGCGAAAGCGGTCATTGGCCGAGCGGGGTTTGGAATTCTCTTCGGCATCGGCCGTGAATGTGTAGGGAACCAGGGCCGTTCCGGCAACGGCTGCAGCGGAACTCTTGAAGAACGAACGGCGGGAAGTGAGGTTGGATTGCATGGCGGGGTTCCTCGCTAATGGTCGGGTGTTCTGTACTCTCCAAATTCCCGGCAGGCGCGGATCATGGCCACGAAGTTCTCCGCTTTGCAGGAGGAATGGATGCTGTTGGACGAAGTGAGGATGTAACCGCCGCCCGCGGCGGCGTCAGCGATGGCCTGGCGGACCGCCTCGCGGACCTGCTCAACCGATCCATAGGGCAAGAGCTTGGCGCAGTCGATGTTGCCCGTGAGACACACGCGGCTGCCGACCAATTCTTTGACCTTTTTCAGTTCCATGCCCGCCACCGGTTCGACGGGATTGATCCCGTCCGGGCCGGCCGAAACGATCATCTCCAGCAGCGAGTAGAGGTTGCCATCGGAGTGCTTGATACAAAAGGCCCCTTCCTCGTGAATCATGTCGATCATCCGCTTCAAACGCGGCAGGAGGAACTCGCGGAAGACGCCGGGGCTCATCATCGGGCCGTGGTTGCTGGCGTAGTCGTCGCCGAGCACGATCACCTCGGCGCCGGCGCGGATCGCCCGTCGCACGACTCCCATGTTTGCTTCGAGCACCTTGTCGAGCACGATCTCGGCCATCTCCGGCTCGGCCAAGAGGTTCATCAACAGGTTGTCGATCCCCATCAAGTAGGCGCTCCACATGAAAGCGGCCCGGTGGTGGAAGAGAATCGCCCGCTTGCCGCGATAGCGCCGCACGAGTTCGGGAAGCGCGCCGAGCCGCTGTGGGGCATCCGGATCGGGCGGCGTGTAGGCCCTGGCATCGGCGAGCGTCTGGATCGGTCCGCGGATCGGATGGGCAACCGCTTCCGGGCCGGGCTTGTAGGTCACGCCCCATTCGTCGACGTACGAGCCGTCGGCGTTTTCTCGCACCTTCTGGAAATACGCCCCACAGCTCACGCCGTCCAGATCGAGCCGATCCATGCAATCGGCGACGTCGCGGCAGTCGGGCACCGCCAGGCGGGCCACCTTTTCGTCGACAACAAATTCCACCACCGGCACCCGGTCGGGCTGTTGGAGCCGCAAGGCGGCGTGGACGCGTTCGACGGAATTCATGACGGCGCCTTTTCTTGCCAGTAGTCGGCATCGAGCGTCGATACCGCTTCGGCGTAGAGGAGTTTGCCGGTGTAGCCATCGGCGCTTTCCGACAGGGGCATCTGTTTGGACCAGACCACACGGAACGGCGTCGGCTCCGCAGTACGGATCCAGACGCGTAAGCAACGGTCGGTGGGACGGCCAAGCATGGGGCCGTGCGTCAGGCCGCCGGTCAGGTAGGGCACCATGTGGTTGGCCACAGGATCGGGCCAAGGCGTTTCTGCTCGCGCTCTCGAAAGGAGCAGACCTGCTACGACCACGGCGAGGAGAAGACCGAACGAACGACTCATGCCGTTCCTCCTGGTGCAGGCGGATTGTTTCGCGTCGATTGAACCGGTATGATAGGCAGTGGGTTTTGACATGTCAATAACAAGACGAGTCGTCACCCCACTTGTATGCGACATTGCCTTCGATTAGACTGTTTTTTGGAGGGCTTCCGACCCATGCCTCATGTCTATATTCCCGAATCCCTGTTCCAGGACATTGAAAAGGCGTTACCGGCAACCGGTTCGCCTGATGATTTCATCTTGCAAGCAGTACGCGACAGGCTTTTATTAGAGAGCCAACGACGCGAGTTCTTTCGCATTTCGGACTCGATGCGGGCTGCCATGGTCGAGAAAGGCTTGTCGGAAGAGGATTTACTGGCCGACTTTGAATTGTCTCGGCGAACCGAGGAGAAGTGAACGAGGTTGGCCCAGCGACTGGTCGTCGACGCGAATGAGATGCTGTCGGCCCTGCTTGGCGGCGCCGCCCGCGCGATCATCTTTTCGGAGCGTTTCTCCCTCTGCTCCGCACAGCGTACGCTCTTCGAGGTCGAGAAGTATCTGCCATGCTTGGCTGAGAAACTCGGATGCCCGCAGCAGGATCTCCTACGCGTTTTTGAACTCTTGCCGATCATCGCGTGCCAGCCAAGAGAGTACGATGAACAGGTGGAAAAAGCGCGCCTGCTGATCGGCGGCCGAGATCCCAGAGATACGGATGTGTTAGCGTTGGGACTCCACTTGAAATGTCCCATCTGGACAGAGGACAAGGATTTCGAGCACATCCAAGCTGTTCCCGTGGTACGGACGAGAGACTTGATCGCCACGCTGGAAAGCAGTGCAGACTAGCCGCAGTCCCAATTCCTCGAACCGCCATCTTTTTCCGTGCTCGCAGCTTGTGAAAAACGCCTTGCTCGTTAAGATAGGGCCAGATTTTGACATGTCAAGGATCACGTGCTCGGAGGCCCGCGTTCAGATTCGTGCCACAAACTCTTGTGGCCTCAATCCTTATGGCATAAGTCCAGGCGAGGATGGCGATCGCTTGCGGAAGGTCTTGGGAATCTCTCGTATGGCAAATTACCGTTTCACGCCGACCACACAGACCGATGGTCCTGATGAGACCGAGACGCTGGCAGAGCGGGTTTACGACACACTTCGCGAGGAAATTCTTGGCGGCAGCCTGCCACCGGGGACGCGTCTGGTCCGCCGGACGTTGAGTAAGCGGCTGGGCGTAAGCCCGTTACCGGTGACTGAGGCGCTGTTGCGGTTGGAAATCGACGGATTGGTGGAGAGCCGCCCCCTTTGTGGGTCACGCGTGCGACCGGTTACCGAAGAAGACTTGAGCAACGACCAAGTGCTGCGGGAGGCGATCGAATGCCAGGCGGCACGGACTTGCGCGGAAAATGCGTCGGATAGCGATCTGAGCCGATTGCTGGCTGAAGCCCGCGTTGTTGACCGCTTGATGGCCCAAGGCGACCCCCGATCGAAGCTGGGCATGAGGGCACATCTGGAGTTCCACGCCGCCGTCGCTCGCGCCGGCGGTTTTTCCCGCTTGGCGGAAGGGCTCCAGCGGTTGTGGTTTCGCCGGCTGATGCGGCTAAACTGGATCAAGGCTACCCATTACCGGGCTGTGCCGGCCGGTTGGCACCAATCGCTGCTGGAGGCGATCATGACGCGCGACCCGGACCTGGCCGAACGCACGATGCGCGAGCATGTCCGATATGGCAGCGAAGACGATTTGGCCGCGCTCCGCTATGCCCTGGAGCACTCATTGTCCGAAGACGTTCACAATCCCAGCCGTTAAGATCGGAGAGTCATCATGGCGCGACGCGTGCTTGTTTCGGCTGTCCTGAGCTTTCTCGTTGCGGCACCTTGCCCGGCCGTTCGGCTGCTGGCCGCCGATGACCTGATCGGGCACTGGAGCTTCGACCGCTTCGACACGGACTCGACGAATGAGGCAGCCGGCCGACAACCTGCGGCGAAAGCATGCGGCGCTACGGCGGTCGAAGGCATCGCGGGCGGGGCGCTGCGGTTCGACGGGGTCGACGACTACGTCGGCCTGGGCGACCTGGGCGAGCATGAAAGCGTGACGGTGGCTTTCTGGATGAAGCCGGAGCGCGTGGAGAAGAAGGACCAGTGGCAAGGCCTGGTCTCCAGCGATGGCTGGGAGGAAGGCGTGCTCCATATCCCCGTCCGCGACCGAGCGGTCGATGTTTACTTGCACCTCGGCGACAAGGGTCGCGGACATGTGAGCAGTCCGCCGCTGAGCAACGGCCAGTGGTATCACGTGGCGGTCGTCGCCGACGCGGCCGGTCAGTCGCTCAGCCTGATGCTCAACGGCTTCGAAGTCGACCAGACGAATATCCCCGGCCTCTCGACCAAGATCAAACTGATCGGACAGGTGGTGGGCCGCGAGTTCGACGGGCAGCGGCCCGGCCGCTATTTCGCCGGAGATATCGACGACGTGCGGATCTACCGCCGCGCTTTGGCCGAGGCCGAGATCAAGGCGCTCTGCCCCGATGCGCCGTCGCTCAACCGCCGCGATCCGCGGAACATCCGCCTCGGGCACCGCATTCCCGACGAGGGTTATTGCGATCAGCCCTACATCGTGATTGCTCCGGACGGCACCTGGATCTGCACGCTCACCACCGGGCCGGGCGTTGAAGGCGATGCGGCCCAGCACGTCGTCTGCACTACAAGCAAGGATCAAGGAAAGACCTGGTCGCCTCTGGTCGAAATCGAATCGTCCGACGGCCCGGAGGCATCCTGGATCGTGCCGGTGATCGTTCCCGGCGGGCGGCTCTACGGCTTCTATACCTATAACGGCGACGATGTCCGCACCCTGAACGGCAAGAACATTCGCGCCGACGTGATCGGCTGGTACGCGTACAAGTACAGCGACGACAACGGCAAAACGTGGTCGGAGCGCTACCGGCTGCCGATGCGGCAGACCGCGTGCGACCGGGGCAACGATTTCCACGGGCAGGTTCGGATCTTCTGGGGCATCGACAAGCCGAACGTCGTTGGCGACCAAGTTTATTTCGCCTTTACCAAACTGGGCAAGTTCATGCTCGAAATGGGCGAGGGCTGGTTCTTTGCCTCCGACAACCTCTTGACCGAGCGCGATCCGGCGAAGCTCCACTGGAAACTGCTGCCGGAAGGGGAGCACGGCCTGCGCGCCGAGGAGTTCGGATCGGTCCAGGAAGAGCACAACATGGTCCCCTTGAGCGACGGATCGCTCTACTGTGTCTACCGCACCACGATGGGATATCCCTGCCACGCGTACAGCGCCGACGGCGGGCGGAACTGGACGAAGCCGGAGCCGATGACCTACACGCCCGGCGGGCGCACGATCAAAACGCCCCGGGCCTGCCCGATGGTTTGGCGAACCGCCGGCGGCAAGTTCCTCTTCTGGTATCACAACAACCCCGGCGCCAAGGAGATCTGGCGCGGGCGGAATCCGGTGTGGCTCATCGGCGGCATCGAAAAGGAAGGCCGCATCCATTGGTCGCAGCCGGAGATCCTGCTCTACGACCCGAATCCGCGGCTGGGGATGAGCTACCCCGACCTGATCGAGCAGGACAGGCGGTACTGGGTTGCGGAAACGCAGAAGACCATCGCACGGGTGCATCAGCTCGATCCGGCGCTGGTCGAAGGTCTCTGGAATCAGGGACAAGTTCGCGCGGTCGCGCGGAATGGGCTGATCCTGGAGGCGACTCCCGCCTCGTCCAACGGCGAATCACGGTTGCCCGGCCCCCTCGATCTCGGCGAGCTTTCCGGTCTTTCGCTCGATCTCTGGTTGCGTCTCGACGATGGGGCGGCGGGACAGACGATCCTGGATTCCCGTACGCCCGAGGGCGCGGGCCTGCTGCTGGAAACGGCTGAAAACGGTTCGGTGCGTCTGGTGCTGAGCGACGGCCAGGCAGAAGCGGCCTGGACATGCGATCCCGGGCTGCTGGAGTCCAAGAAGCTTCACCACCTTGTGGCGATTGTCGATGCCGGCCCGCAGATCATCACGTTCGTCGTCGACGGCGTGCTGTGCGACGGGGGCAACGCCCGCGCCATGGGCTGGACCCGGTATCCGGATCCGCTGGGCGACGTTTCCGGCACGGGAGAGTTCCGGATCGCGCCGTCGCTGGCGGGTGAACTAAAGTCGTTGCGGGTTTACAATCGCTACCTCCGCACGTCGGAGGCGGTGGCCGGCTACCATGCCGGGCCCAAATAGCCGAACGGGTGAGAGTTTGTAAGGACCGCCGAACGAAGAGGTGTCGTATTTGCGTGGGTGGCAAGTCCGAGGGGGTCGGGAGTCTTTTTTCCGTGTCGGCCGGAAAGACTCTGTCCCTGCTCGGAAGCGTTGCCCGGCCGACACGGAAAAAAGACTCCCGACCCCTTCCCGCTCGCCGATGCGAAGGAGATTCGACATGACAAGATCGGTTGTATTGCGTGGGCTTCTGGCCGTCGTCGTGGCGGCGGCCTGTGCCGGCTGTTCCCCTTCGGGCCCGAGCGGGCCTCGCGAACTGAAGTTGGCTTACGTGATGGCGCCGGGAGGCCCCGCGCATGAGGCGGCGGAGTATTTTGCGAAGTTGGTCGAGGAGAAAACGGCTGGGAAGGTCCGCGTCAAGCTCTATCCCAGCGCGCAGTTGGGCAACGACCGCGAATTGGCCGAAGGGCTCTCGATCGGCAGCGTCGATATGGTCCTAGGCGGCACGGCGCCGATCGGCTGGTATCTGCCGCAATACGGCGCGATCGAAGCCCCGTTCGCCTTTCGCGATTACGAACATTTGGACAACGTGCTCGGCGGCCCGATCGGCCGGGAAATCGCCGATGCCTTTGCCGATCAGCGGGGAATCCTCATTCTCGAATGGTGGCACCGCGGCCCGCGCTACCTGACGACCACCCGTCGCAAAGCGACCACGCCTGCCGACCTCGCCGGGCTGAAACTCCGCGTACCGGAGTTGCCCACCTACATCGAGGCATGGCGGATCCTGGGCACTAACCCGACGCCAATTACCTACAGCGAGATCTTCATGGCTCTGAAGCAGGGGATTGTCGAAGGCCAGGAAAATCCGCTCGAAGTGATCTACACCAGCAGTTTCCAGGAGGCCCAGAAGTACGTGATGAAGACCGAGCATCTGCTGGGCGTCTTCATGCTGATGGCCAACCGCTCCGCTTTCGAGGGCCTTGCGCCGGCCCAACAGGAAGCGATCCGGCAGGCCGCCGTCGAGGCCGGCCGCAAGGAGCATGAACTGATGGTTCGCTACGACGAGGAGTTCGCCCGAAAGCTCCAGGAAGCGGGGATGGAATTTGTCGAGGTCGACCGCCAAGCTTTCCGCGAACCGGTCGTAAGGGAGCTGCCCAAGAAATTCGCGGATGAGTGGGCGCCGAACTTGTTCCAACGGATCGCCGAAACCGAGTAGTGCCGCCATGCAACGCAAACCTCTCAGCCCGGGCGACTGGATCGTGGCCGCCCTTTTCGCCGCCACGATCCTGGTGGTCACCGCGCAGGTCGTCTGGCGCTACGTCTTCAACAACTCGCTGGTCTGGACGGAAGAACTGTCGCGATTGCTGTTCACCTGGATCATCTTCATCGGAGCGGCGCTGGCGGTGAAAGAGGGAACCCACATCGGTGTGTCGCTGCTGGTCGACCGCCTGCCGGCGAGCGTCAGACGGCATCTGGCCGCCGCCCGCCTCGTGCTGATCGCGGTCTTCCTGGCGTTTTTGGCGGTGGTGGGTTTTCAGTGGGTTCGCATGAACGCCAACACCCGCACACCCGCCCTCGGTCTTCCGCTGAACTACGTCCTCTACGCATCGCTGCCGGCGGCATCCGCGTTGGGCGTGTACTTTGCGGTTCGCCGCGCCGTGGCGTGGTTCCGTGGGCGGATTGAAAGCGAACAAACCGGTGAGGAGGAGGCATTCTGACATGCTCGTGCTGATTGGAATCATGCTTCTGCTGCTCGCCTTGGGAGTGCCCGTGGCTTTTGCCATCGGGATCGCCTCGGCGGCCTATATCCTCACGGCGGGCGAGAGTCTGCGGCCGGTGGTTCTGGCACAGATGACCGTGAGCGGAGCCGACTCGTTCATACTTTTAGCCGTTCCGTTCTTCATCTTCGCCGGGGAACTGATGAACGCCGGTGGGATAACCCGGCGGCTGATCGCCTTTGCGGAATCGCTGGTCGGCAGCCTGCGGGGCGGGCTGGCCTACGTGGTGGTGATCGTCAATATGATCATGGCCGGCGTGTCCGGGGCGGCCATCGCCGACGCCGCCGCGGTCGGCTCGGTGATGATCCCCAGCATGATCAAGGGGGGCTACCCCCGCGGCTTCGCCGCCGCGGTCAACGCGTCGGCGGCCACGATCGGCCCGGTAATCCCGCCCAGCGTCGGCTTCATCATTTATGCGTCACTGGCCAATGTATCCGTCGGGCAACTCTTCCTGGCCGGCGCCATTCCTGGCCTGGTGATGGGGCTTTATATGATGGTCGTTTGCTACCTGATGGCCAGGCGAGCGGACCTGCCTCGCAGCGAGCGGACTTCCGCCCGGCGGGTGCTCTACGGTGTGAAAGACGCCGCCTGGGCCCTACTGATGCCGGTGATCATCCTCGGCGGCATCCTCGCGGGCGTTGTCACGCCGACCGAGGCGGGCGTGCTGGCCGTGCTTTACGGGCTGTTTGTCGGCCTGGTGGTCTATCGCGAGATCAGGCTCGGCGATCTGCCTTACCTGTTGGCCAAATCGGCCAAACAGACGGCCGTGATCATGTTCATCATCGCGTCGGCCAAAACCTTCGGCTGGCTTCTGACCCACATGGGCGCGCCGGAAACGTTGTTGAACGTCTTCGCCTCGCTATCGGAGCAGCCGTGGGTTTTTCTGCTAATCATCAACCTGGCCATCCTCGCCCTCGGCTGTTTCATGGAAGGGGGCAGCCTGATGATCATCCTCACGCCGTTGCTGCTGCCGGTGCTCATGCACTACAACGTGGACCTGGTCCACTTCGGCGTCGTCTTTCAATTGAACATCATGATCGGCCTGCTGACGCCGCCGATCGGCATGTTGCTCTATGTGATCACCGGCGTATCGGGAGTCGAGATGAGCGAGATCCTCGGCTATCTGTGGCCTTTCGTGGCGGCCCTCGTGCTGGTATTGCTGTTGATCACCTACGTGCCGGCGATCACGCTCTTTCTGCCGCAACTGCTGACATAGGACTGGAGGCGATCTTGCGACCGCCAGGGCGTGCTCCGGGGAGAATGGAGTCCCTGGCGTGAAGAATTCCAATGTTTGCACGGGGAAATTCGGCGAAATAAGCCCCGGCCCGTTTCCACCAAGGATGGCTGGGGACACTTTTCTGGAGCTATTGACGGGATCAGGATGAGTTGCTTAAGCTAGCGGCGTGTTCCGTTGGCCGCAGGTCAGCCGACTTGCGCATCTCCAGATACAAGGATTGCGGCAGCATGGCTCTTTTTGCAGCAGCTCAAGTGCAAGGCCCCGACTTCGTCATGCTCGTGGGCTACTTTGCGATCATGGTGGGGATCGGGTTTTATTTCTATCGCCATATGAGCGATATGAAAACCTATTTCAGTGGCGGCAATCAGATTCCTTGGTGGCTTTCCGGCATCTCGTTCTACATGACGAGCTTCAGCGCCTTTGCCTTCGTTTCGTACTCGGGCCTGGCCTACAAGTTCGGTATGGTGGCGGTGACCTTGTTCTGGGTCACTGTGCCCGCGACGCTCTTCAGCGTCTATGTCTTCGCGACCCGCTGGCGGCGAGCGCGGATCGACAGCCCTGTGGAATACCTGGAGACCCGCTATAGCCACACGTTTCGCCAGATCTGCACCTGGCAAGGTCTGCCGGTGACGCTGATCGACGACGCGCTGAAGATGATCGCCACCGGATCGATCGTGAGCGTCGGCATGGGGATGGGGATGAAGGAGAGCATTTTCTGGTCGGGGGTCGTGATGCTGGCCTACACGTTCATGGGCGGGTTGTGGGCGGTGGTTATCACCGACTTTGTCCAGTTCGTCGTGCTCTCGGCAGCGGTGGTCATCCTTGTACCGTTGTCGCTGGCGAAGGTCGACGGATTGGCGGGGTTGCTCGAGAGGGCGCCCGACGGATTCTTCAGCCTGACCACGCCCGAATACAACTGGTTCTTCATTTTCATGACCATCCTCCTCTATTGTGTCGCGTGGAGCAGCACGCGATGGGCGCTGATCCAGAAGTACTACTGTGTGCCGGCCGAGAGAGACACGCTCAAGTTGGGCTGGCTGGTCGCGATCCTCAATATCGTCGTACCGCCGCTGATGTTCTTGCCGGCAATGGCTGCGCAGCAGTTTCTTCCCGGCATTGAAACCATCGAAGTCTACTCGCGCGTCTGCGCGGCGTTGTTGCCTGCCGGCATGTTGGGCCTGGTGATTGCGGCGATGTTCGCGGCCACGATGTCAACATTGAGCGGGGATTTCAACGTCTGCGCCGGCGTGCTCACCAACGACGTCTACCGGCGGTTGATTCGTCCCCGTGCCTCGGAGCGGGAACTGGTGCTCGTCGGCCGAGTCTCGACTCTTCTGGTGGGCTTCTTAAGCATCGGCATCGCAATCTGGCTGGCCGGCGGATCGGCGGAAAAACTCTTCCGAAATATGCTCACCTTGTTCAGTATCGCCGCCGCCCCGCTGGGCGTTCCGATGCTCGTCGGCCTTCTGTCGCGGCGAGCGACGAACGTCGGTGCGATCCTTGGCTCGCTGGGCGGCATCGTGATCGGCTTGCTCTTGTTCTTCCTGATGCCCGAAAAAGGGGCGGATTTCCTGGGTGCGCATTGGGCGCCCGAAATGGCCATTTTTGCCGCCACCACGTTAATGACGCTGATCACAATGCTCGTGGTCAGCCTCGCCTTCCCGATGTCGGCCGCGGACGCGGAACGGGCCGACCGCTTTTACCAGCGGCTGATGACGCCTATTGGACAAACGCCTGAAGATCAGGCCCTGCTGTCGAGCCCAAAGGCCGCTTTTTCTCCGTTCCGAGTGGTCGGAATCTGCATTCTAGCGATCGGGCTTTTGATGCTGGCGGTGCAACCCTGGGTGGGTGGCACGGCCGGCACGCTGAATGTCGCTTTCGCGGCGGGATTCATCGTGATGGGAGGTATGATCACTTGGGCGACACGGGCACGTCCGGCCCGAGGAGACATCGCCGCATGAGGCGACCCGCGGCAAGGCCGCCGGAACAGGTTCTCGAGGTGGGCGTGCAGGTAGAACTCTGAGCAGCGGCCCGCCTGCAATGCCTGTTCAACTGGAAGGGAATCGGCTCGCCGACTGGAAGGTCACAGGCCAATTTGTTAATTTGAAGGAACTGCTTCCGCTCGAAGCCTATCCTAGCGGAGCCTTCGTGGGGATCGTCCGGCGATGAACTTTGGATCAAGGCAGACGTACACAAGACGAGTGATCTTGGAGTAGGCCTTAATTGCGAACGAGTGGAGAGAAAAATGCTCACAGCCATTTTCCTGGTCTGCGCCATTCTTTTCTTTGCCGCCTATTTCACGTACGGCCGGTTTCTGGAACGGCGGCTGGGCATTGACAACAACCGGCCCACGCCGAGCCACACGGACTACGACGGAGTGGATCGCGTGCCCGCCCACCCCGCCGTCCTCTTTGGACATCATTTCTCGTCTATTTCCGGCGCCGGGCCGGTCGTGGGTCCGATCATCGCCGCTGTCGCCTTCGGTTGGGCGGTGCCGCTGGTGTGGGTGGTCGTGGGCGCGATCTTCATCGGCGGTGCCCATGATTTCGCCGCGCTGGTGGCCTCGATCCGCAATCGGGCTCGGTCGATCGCCGACATCGCCCGCGAGTCCATGTCTCCGTTAGCGTACCGGCTCCTGCTGATCTTCATGTGGCTGGCCCTGGTCTACGTGCTGACCGTGTTCACGGACCTGACCGCCACGACGTTTGTGGAGGACGGAGGCGTCGCCGCGTCCTCCTGGCTATTCGTCGCGTTGGCGATTTGCTTTGGACTGTCCATCTACCGTCTGAAGATCCCGGTTGTGTGGTCGACGCTTGTCTTCGTGCCGCTGGTGTTCCTGGCCACCTGGGTCGGCCAGTTGATGCCGATCTCCTCCAGTTGGATCACGTCAACGCTGGGACTAAGTCCGGTGAAGGCATGGGCGGTAGTGCTCATTGTGTATTGCTTTGTAGCTTCGGTGACGCCGGTTTGGATCCTGCTCCAGCCGCGCGACTATCTGTCCTCGTTCCTGCTGTACGCTTCGATGCTGTTGGGGTTGGTCGGCATCCTCTTCGGCGGATTTGACGTACAGTTTCCGGCCTTTATCACTTGGAATGCCGCAGGCATCGGCCCGCTGTTTCCCATCGTGTTCATCACGGTGGCCTGCGGTGCGTGTTCCGGCTTCCACTCGTTGGTAGCCTCGGGCACTACCTCGAAGCAACTCGACAAGGAAAACCATGCGCGGACGGTGGGATATGGCGCGATGCTCGTCGAGGGCATGGTGGCCGTGATCGCGTTGGCGACCGTCATGATGCTGGCGCCGGACAATGCGTTGGCGAACAAGCCGCCGCTGACGGTGTACGGAACGGGCATCAGCCGCTTTGCGGCCGTGATCGGGATTCCGGAGAAGTTGGGGTTCTCTTTTGGCCTGCTGGCTTTGTCGACGTTCATTTTGACGACGCTGGATACGGCGACTCGTCTGGGCCGCTACATTTTCGAGGAGTTCTTCCAGATGCGTCCTGGTTCCGCCCGCTACGGCGCGACGCTGGCGACCTTGGCCTTGCCGACGGTGTTCGCCCTGATCACGCTGACGGACGCTCAAGGCCAGCCGATTCCCGCCTGGAAGGCCGTTTGGCCGGTGTTCGGTGCGACCAACCAATTACTTGCCGGCTTGACGTTCGTCGTGTTGGCAGTGTGGCTGCGGAAGACGGCGAGGAAAACGGGGTTCATTTGGGCACCGCTGGCCTTTATGACGGCAGCAACGCTGTATGCGCTGGTTCTGCTGATCCAGCAGTACGGTTTGTCACTGATCGGTGCCATCGCCATCGTTTTGTTGGCGTTGGCCATCTTGTTGATCGTGGAAGCCGTCCGCACGAATCTGCTGCGATCCGCGGGGGGCGAGCGATCCGGGGAAGTCCAGCGAAAGGAGCAGCTTTCCTGCGGGGGAAATCGGGACCAGAGCAACTCTGGGAAATTCCAGGAATGACGATACTGACTATCCTAGCCGGATTTGCGTTGCTGATTGCAGGCGCCGAAGCGCTGGTACGAGGCGCTTCCCGGTTGGCTCAGGCCGTCGGTATTCCTCCGTTGATCATTGGCCTGACTGTCGTGGCCTTTGGCACAAGTGCCCCCGAGTTCGCCGTAAGAGCCTATCCCGAAACCGCCGGGGACTGGCTCATTTTGCGGAGTCTTCGGAGCAAAATGTGCCTGTCCCCTTCTCCGCCAAGGTTTTGGGATAGGCCCTAAGTGTGCAAGCGGGGCTGGTAGGGCAAGGCGATCTGGCCTCGGGCAACGTGGTGGGGAGCAATATCTTCAATGTCCTGTTCATTCTCGGCACGTCGGCGCTGACTGTTCCCCTGGTTGCTTCCAGTCAGCTCGCTCGGCTCGATGTCCCGGTCATGATTGTCGTGTCAGCGCTCCTCTGGCTCCTCGCGGCAGACGGTGACGTTGGCAGAGGAGAAGGCGTGGCGTTGATGGCGGGCCTCGTGGTGTATACCGGCTTCCCAATTCTCCTGGCCAAGAAGCAGAGACCGGGGCCGAGATCGGACGAAATTCCGGCCCCATCACGAACCTTGCCTCAGTTGGCAATCTCGGCAGCCTCCGTCGTGGCAGGTCTGGTGTTGTTAGTCTTGGGAGCAGGCTGGTTGGTACAGGGCGCTGTGGATTTGTCGCGTTGGCTGGGCGTAAGCGAGTTGCTGATCGGACTGACCATCGTAGCCGGAGGCACCTCCCTGCCCGAGTTAGCGACGTCGCTAGTGGCTGGCATTCGGGGCGAGCGCGACATTGCGATCGGCAATGTGGTCGGCAGCAACATCTTCAACATCCTTGGCGTCTTGGGGGCTTCTGCGGCTGTGGCGTCCCAGGGCGTTGCGGTCGATGCGGCTGCCCTGCGTTTTGACATTCCCGTCATGACAGCGGCGGCCGTGGCCTGCTTGCCGGTGTTTTTTACCGGAGGCCGCATCTCCCGTCCGGAAGGCATGTTGTTCTTGGCCTACTACGTGGCCTACGTCGTTTTCCTGGTGCTTCAAGCCACGGCGAGCCCCCGTTTGACAACATTTGCGAACGCCATGCTGTATATCGTCATCCCCCTCACGGTCATAGGGTTGGTCTGTTCGGTTCTAAACGTGGTCCGTCGGCGGCGCGGACATATTGACCAGAGTCCAGGCTAGAATCAGTACCGTTCCTCGGCGGGCCCTTTGCACGTCTGGGAACTGCAATCGATGGTTGCCTTCGGCGAGACGGGGAATGCTTGCGAGGGCCATTCGGTTGGGTGTATGCCATTCTCAGCCCCATCGGTGGTTATATTGCGGATCGGGCCAGCCGCCGCCACGTGATCGCCGCCAGCCTGTTCCTCTGGTCCGGCGTGACATGGTGGACTGGCCATGTCACGTCGTTCGAGCAACTCGTGTTGGCCCGCGCCATCATGGGAATCAGCGAGGCGTTCTATATCCCTGCGGCGTTGGCACTGATCACGGATTTCCATCTCGGCCCCACGCGTTCCCGCGCGGTCGGCATGCATCAGATGGGCATCTATCTGGGGATTATTCTGGGCGGGTTCTCAGGCTACGTCGCGGATCATGAGGAACTTGGTTGGCGTTTTGCCTTCGATGCGTGCGGCATCTTTGGAGTCGTCTATGCTCTGCCGCTCTTTGCCCTCCTCCGCAATCCGCTGCGGCCACACAGCGCCAATCCGAATCCGTCACCGGCCGCCGCCTTGCGAGAACTCCTTACCAATTTCGGATTCATCCTGTTGGTGCTCTACTTCACTCTGCCAGCGATCGCTGGCTGGGTTGTGAAAGACTGGATGCCGGATATCCTCAAAGAGAAATTCAGTCTCGGGCAAGGCGAAGCAGGCGTTTCGGCAGTGCTCTATGTGCAGATGGCCTCTCTCTTGGGAGTTGGCCTCGGGGGCTGGTTGGCTGACCGATGGATGCGTCGCACGGCCCGCGGACGGATCTTCGTCAGCGCCTTGGGCATGAATTTCTTTCTTCCGGCGCTGTTCGGCGTGGGAAACGCGGGTGACCTGGCCGCGGCGGTTGTCTTCCTCATGTTGTTCGGGCTTGGCTGGGGGTTCTTCGACTGCAACAACATGCCTATCCTCTGCCAGATCGTGCAGCCCGAGTTGCGCGCCACCGGCTACGGCATCATGAACCTGGTGAGCATCAGTTGCGGCGGATTTGCCGATTGGGGATTCGGCGCACTCCGCGACCACCACGTGCCCCTGAACGTCATCTTCGGCGTCTTTGCCGGCATCGCTCTTCTTTCGATTCTTACGGTGCTCTCGATCAAGCCGCGCGAAGTCCAGCCCTAAGCGTTCGTTCTTCAGACGTAGCGATCCGAGCGAGCCGAAGACTGGCCAGGCCGCGCTGTTACCCCAACAGCCACGGCCCTTCGCGCTCACGATCGGCACGGGATTGCATCGAAATCGCGTGGGGTGGTTACGGGAATCCGAGCGGGTGTTGGGGCGTTTGACACGACGCGAGGGCTCGATAGAATAAAGATGTACCTGTTTAGTGCCTTCCCTCCGCAGCGGCGAGTTTTCGGTAGTTTACCGGGGAGTGGTTCCCGGTCGCGAGTATGCCTGCTTCAATTCGGCTGTTGCGTCTTTCCCGCGAGGTTTAGTCATGTTTTCCCTATTTGCCATGTATGGGATCGGCCCGATGGAATTGTTGATCGTGGGCGGGATTGCGCTGTTGCTGTTCGGCAACCGATTGCCGAGCGTGATGCGATCTCTCGGGCGGGGAATCGTGGAGTTCAAGAAGGGTGTTCAGGGGATCGAGGACGATATCGACAAAGCGGGGAGCGAAAAAATCGAGACGCAGAAGCAAGAAAAGCAGTCGGTCGGCGACTGATGGAAGCAATTCTAGCTGCGCGTTGGTTTGGAGTTCGAATAGTCAGGACGGAATTGATTGCCATGTTCTCTCCTGGCCCGATTGAATTGTTGATTGTTGGCGTCATCGCGGTCTTCTTGTTCGGCACGAGGTTGCCCGAAGTGGGGCGTTCGCTGGGGAAAGGACTTGTGGAGTTCAAGAAGGGGATTCGGGAGATCGAAGACGAAATCCACTCGGCGACGTAGGCGTCTTCTTTCAGTTAAACATTATGATCGGTCTCTTGACGCCGCCGATCGGCATGTTGCTCTATGTGATCACAGGCGTGTCGGGAGTCGAGATGAGCGAGATCCTCGGCTATCTGTGGCCTTTCCTGGCGGCCATCGTGCTGGTGTTGCTGTTGATCACGTACGTGCCGGCGATCACTCTCTTTTTGCCGCAATTGCTGAGCGTGGGATAGACGCGAACAGCAGCCCGGCTGCTCCAAGCTCAACTGCGTTCTTCATTTGCCGTCTGGGGCCGTTTGGAGTACGATATTCGGCACCGACGCCGCGCTGGAGCGGGGTTTCGAAGAGGGGCTCACCTGAAGACTGGCGATGACTCACGGTAGAAGCAAGAACGCCGATCTGCACGGCTCCGTTCCTGACAAGGCGAACGTGGCCCTGTCTTGAAGACCGATATCACACCGTCGACGGAACTGGATCTCGAAGCACTGCTGTCGAAATGAACTGTTCGTTTCGGCCCAGGCATGCGTCGGATTATCCCGGGCGGAGAGTATGCGTCATGCTGTCGCACTACCTGCGACAGGATGTCCATGCTGTGCCCTCGCGGGGCGCACATGGTTGCCTCTATCTGGGTTGGCACCCGCTTTGCGGGGTGCCAAGGATCTTTTGGCCGAGCGATCGTGAAAGTAGCCGATAGGCAAGTAGCGGACGCGGCGGAAGGAGAAGTCACGTGGCAGACCGTCCGGAAGAGCCGTCCAAGGAAAAAACCACGCGCTGGAGGTCGCTGCTTCTCGGATGGGGACTCGCCATGGCGCCGGCGGCGCTGGTTGTCTGGCTGGTGCTGCTGTTGGATCGCGTCCGAACAGGCGGTGCCACGACGATGGCCATTGCCTGGGCGCCGAGTCTCGGCGTTGAGTTAGCATTCTATTTCGACGGGCTGAGTCTTCTGTTCGCCCTGCTGATCGCCGGGATCGGCGTGTTGATCTCGGTCTACTCCGGCGGGTATATGGCCGGGGAACAGCAGGTAGGGCGGTTCTTTCTTTATCTTTATCTCTTTATGGCCAGCATGCTGGGACTGGTGCTGGCGGGCAATCTGCTAACCTTGTTCGTCTTCTGGGAACTGACAAGCCTGACCTCGTTTTTCCTGATCGGATTCGAGTCGGACCGGGAGGAGGCCCGCGCGTCCGCATTGCAGGCACTATTAGTTACCAGCCTGGGCGGGCTTTCGCTTTTGGTCGGATTGCTCTTGCTAGGACAGATTGCGGGCACGATGGAACTGTCGGCGCTCCTCCGGAATCCAGAAACGCTGTCGACCCATCCGCTCGCTCCGGCGGCCTTTGTGCTGATCCTCGTGGGCGCGGCGACGAAGTCCGCCCAGTTTCCCTTCCACTTCTGGCTGCCCAATGCCATGGAGGCCCCGTCTCCCGTCAGCGCCTACTTGCATTCGTCCACGATGGTCAAGGCGGGCGTTTACCTGCTGGCAAGGCTCTCACCCGTGTTCGCGGGCACGCCCCTCTGGCGTGCCACGCTGATCCCGATGGGCCTGATCACCATGTTGCTGGGAGCGGCCTTGGCGCTGGGCGAGAGAGATCTCAAACGCGTGCTGGCCCACTCAACGGTGAGTGTGCTGGGCCTGCTGGTCCTGCTGTTGGGAATGGGCAGTGTCGCGGCGGTCGAGGCGGCCATGCTCTTCCTGCTTGCCCACGCTCTCTACAAGGCAACTCTGTTCCTCGTGGCCGGAAGTGTCTCCCATGCAACCCACGAGCGCCG
Source organism: Rhodopirellula sp. (assembly GCA_012728855.1). Classification (GTDB taxonomy): domain Bacteria; phylum Planctomycetota; class Planctomycetia; order Pirellulales; family Thermoguttaceae; genus JABWBD01. Next base: position 38,111 of record JAAYEH010000454.1, read on the forward strand.
ATTGGATCGGCTTGGCGGCCTGCTTCGCTGGATGCCCCTTACGGCTATCGCCGGAGTCTTAGCCGCTGCTTCGATGGCTGGCATACCGCCAATGCTGGGAATGATCGGCAAGGAGGCAGTCTACGGGGCCGCGTGGATGGAACCGGGGTTGCAGTTGCTGCTGACGACCGCGGCGATTGTCGCGGGGGCGATGCTGGTGGCAGTGGCGATTCTCGTCTGGCAAACGCCGTTTATAGCCCGGGCACCCGACACACCGCAGCACGCCCACGAAGGCGCGTTCAGCCTCTGGGGCCCGCCGCTGCTGCTGGGCCTGCTCGGCCTGGCATGCGGCGTGTTGCCGCACGTTCTGGCCGAACCCCTGGTGGGACCGGCCGCTTCCGCGGTGCTGCAACAGCCGGTAACACTGCATTTGGCGTTGTGGCACGGCATTGGTCCGACGTTGTTCATGGAAGCCGGCACACTTGCCGGAGGTATCGTTCTGTTCGCGGTCATGAGGAAACGGCGGCGGCTTTACCGTGCCGAGGCGCTACCGGACTGGGGCCCGGCCCGCTGGTACGATGGCGCAATCCAGGGACTGATATTCGTTGCCCAATGGCAGACTCAGGTGCTGCAGAGCGGGCTGCTGAGAATTTACCTGCTGATCACGCTGCTGGCCACGACCGGGCTGGTCCTCTGGCCGTTGGCCGAGCAGTGGCACCTGGTTTCCCTGCATGGCTGGAGCGATGTTCGTTTCTATGAGGCGGGAGTGGTGGTACTGATCCTCTGCGGGGCAGCGGCCACGGTTCGCTCCACATCCCGATTGGGCGCGGTGGCAGCACTGGGGGTGGTGGGCTACGGCGTGGCTACGATCTTCGTCTTCTTTGGCGCTCCGGACCTGGCCATGACCCAGTTCGTCATTGAGACGCTGCTGGTCGTCCTTTTTGTCCTCGTCTTCTACCACCTGCCGCCGTTCAGGATTCTCACCAGCCGCGCAACCAGGCTGCGCGACGCGGTGGTTGCCCTGGGCGCCGGGCTGGTCATGGCTGCGCTGGTGTTGATCGCGACGAGCATTCCTGCCATCCCGGATGTCTCCGATTACTACCGGGAGAACGGCTTGCCGGCCGCGCATGGCCGCAACATCGTGAACGTGATCCTGGTGGATTTTCGCGCCGGCGACACCCTGGGCGAGATCACCGTGCTGGCCATCGCGGGCGCGGGCGTTTACGCACTGTTGAGATTCGCACGCCAGGAGAGCACCGGATGAACTCCATGATCCTGCGGACGGCGGCCAATTATCTCTTGCCACTGCTCCTCCTGTTTTCCTTGATCGAGTTGGAGCGAGGTCACAACGAGCCGGGCGGCGGCTTTACCGGCGGCCTGATCGCGGCCGCCGCCGTGACCCTCTACGCCGTGGCGCACGACGTCGCGACGACCCGTAAGCTGTTTCGCGTCGACCCACACGCGATCATCGCCTTGGGGCTACTCGTGGCGGTCGCCGGCGGCTTGCTGCCCGCGGTCTGGGGAAAGCCGTTTCTCACAGGCGCCTGGACGAATCTCGCGGCCGTTGGCCGTAGCGACGTGTATCTCGGGACGCCGCTGTTGTTCGACGTCGGGGTATACCTGGTGGTGACAGGCGTCACGGTGCTCATCGTCCTCACGTTAAAGGAGGAAGAAGACAAAAAATGAATGTCCTCTTGGCTATCGCTGTCGGCGGACTCTACGCCGCGGGGCTCTACCTTATGATGCGCCGCAGCATGATCAAGGCGATCCTCGGCCTTGCCCTGCTTAGCCACGCTGCGAATCTGCTGATTTTTACCGCTGCCGACCTGACACGGGCCCGGCCGCCGCTGGTTCGTGAACACGCCACCGCGCCTCCCCCGGCTTCCGCCGACCCGATCCCGCAGGCATTGATCCTCACGGCGATCGTGATCGGGTTCGGAATCATGGCCTTCGCCCTGGTCCTGGTGCATCGCACCTACACGGTAACCGGCACCGATGACCTGGATCGCATGAGGTCGACCGAATGACCCATCAACTCCTGGTCATGCCGATCGTGATCCCGCTGATCTTCGCGGCAACGGCGCTGGCAGCCCGCCGGTGGCCGGCCGCGCAGCGGGCCCTGGGAGTTGCCGGCGCTGCTGCGCTGCTGGCGGCGGCGCTGGCGCTGTTCGCGCGGGTCGCGAGAGACGGTGTACAAGTGGTGCAACTCGGCCATTGGCCGGCCCCCTTCGGCATCACGCTGGTCGCCGACATCTTCTCGGCGATCATGGTAGTCCTGGCGGCGGTCATTGGGGCATCGGTCGTGGCCTACTCCCTGTTCAGCATCGACCGCGGTCGGGAGGCGTTTGGCTATTACCCGCTGGTCCTGGTGCTGCTGATGGGCGTCTGCGGCGCCTTTCTCACGGGCGACATTTTCAACCTGTACGTCTGGTTCGAGGTCATGCTCATCGCCTCTTTCGTCCTGATGACGCTCGGCGGTGAACGGGCGCAGATGGAAGGGGCAATCAAGTACGTTGTGCTGAACCTGGTCAGTTCTGCCTTGTTCCTGGCCGGCGTGGGCATCCTCTACGGTATGGCCGGCACCCTGAACATGGCCGACCTGCACGGCCGGCTGGCGGGGATCGAACATCCGGGGCTGGTGACCGTGGTGGCTATGCTCTTTCTCGTGGCCTTTGGGATCAAGGCGGCCGTGTTCCCGCTGTTCTTCTGGCTGCCGGCATCATACCACAACCCTCCCGCGGCGGTTTCCGCCCTGTTTTCCGGCCTGTTGACCAAAGTGGGAGTCTATGCCATCTTGCGGGTCTTCACGCTCTTGTTTGTTCAGGATGTGGGATTCACTCACTGGATCATCCTGGTGATCGCCGCTCTGACCATGGTGACCGGCGTTCTCGGGGCGGTGGCGCAAGGCGAGTTTCGGCGGGTTCTTTCTTTTCATATCGTCAGCCAGATCGGCTATATGATCGTTGGGCTGGGCCTGTTCACTCCCTTGGCCTTGGCCGGGTCGATCTTCTATATCGTGCATCATATCCTGGTGAAGGCGAATCTCTTCCTGGTGAGCGGAATCGCCGAGCGGCTCTGCGGAAGCCGCCAGCTCAAGGAAATGGGCGGCTTGTACCGCGCGCGGCCGGCGGTCGCCGCGGCCTTTCTGGTCCCGGCGCTGTCGTTGGCAGGGGTGCCTCCCCTGTCGGGATTCTTTGCGAAGCTGATCCTCGTGCAGTCGGCGCTGGAAATCCGCGCCTACCCGACCGCCGCAGTCCTCGTGGGCGTGGGCCTGCTGACTCTCTTCTCCATGAGCAAAATCTGGAACGAGGCTTTCTGGAAGCCCTTGCCGCCGGATGCCCCGGCCCCCGTCGAGCACGGGCGGGCGGTTCTGCCATTGCTGGTGCCGGTGGCAGGACTGGCCGCCATGACGGTGGCGATCGGCATCTTTGCCGAGTCGCTGCTGGCGCTGTGCTACCTGGCGGCAGGGCAGTTGCTCGATCCTTCCTCTTACGTGGCCGCCGTCATGGGAGAACTCCCGTGAATACGTTTCTTTGGAATATCGCCTTGGCAGTCGTCTGGGCTACGGCCAGCGGTCGGTTCACGCTAACCAACCTGTTGCTCGGCTACGGCTTGGGCTATCTGGTGCTGGTGTTCACGCAGCCGCTGATCGGCCCGTCCCGGTACTTCCTCAAGTTGTGGCAGGTGCTGGGATTCCTGATGTTCTTGTTCTGGGAGGTGATTCGTGCAAACCTTCGCGTGGCCTACGACGTGATCACGCCGACCTACTACATGCATCCGGGGGTGGTGGCGATTCCTCTGGATGCGCGGACCGACACCGAAATCACGGTGCTGGCCAATCTGATCAGCCTCACGCCCGGTACGCTCAGCCTCGACGTGAGCGACGATCGCAAGTACCTTTATATCCATGCCATGTTTATCCGGGATCCCGACGCCTTGCGGGACGAGATCAAGCGGGGACTGGAGCGGCGAGTACTGGAACTATTGCGATGAATGTGATCCTTGCTGCATGCACCTTGTCGATGGCCCTCTTGCTGGCCGCGCTGTTTCTCGCGTTTTTTCGCGTGTTGCGGGGACCACGATTGCCCGATCGGGTAGTCGCGCTGGATCTTGTGGCGATCCTCACCCTGGCGATGATCGCCGTGTATACGGTCATGGTTGAAGAGACAGCGTTTCTCTCCGCGGCGATCGTATTGGCGCTCGTTGGCTTCTTGGGGACGGTCGCCCTGGCCTACTACGTTCAGGAGAAGACAAGGCAATGAAAGAGATCCTCGTCGCCGTGTTGCTGATCCTCGGTTCATCGTTTTCCTTGCTGGCGGCAGTCGGAGTTGCGCGGATGCCGGATCTCTTCTCCCGCATGCAGGCGTCCACGAAATCGGCGACATTGGGCGCGGGAGCGACCCTGCTGGCGGTCGCCGTCCACTTCGGCACGCTCGGAGTGACCACGCAAGTCCTGCTGATCATCGCGTTCCTGGTTCTCACGGCACCGATCGCCGCACACGCCATCGGCCGCGCGGGCTACCTGACCGGCTCGCCGCTCTGGGAAGGGGCGGTGATCGACGAGTTGCGGGATCGCTATGACCGCCAGACCGGAAGGCTCCACAGCCCGCATCCTTCGCCGCCTGACGCAACCGGACGTTGAGATCAGCCTCCTTGTACGCCCTTGGCAATCCGATCGCCGATCTCCTCGTCGATGTTGCTCCAGTATTCTAGTGCGCGCTCCAGCACTGGCCCGGACACGCCGCTTTTCAGGTGTCCGACTACGTTGGACACCAGGCGGTCGCGCTGGGCGTCATCCATGACTTCCCGCACCAATTGGAATTCGGCGCGTACACAGGATCCGAGATGTTTTCTACCCGCATCGCACCCCCTTTGCTGTAGCCATGCACCGGGCTCTTCGGCCGGTTGACGGGGATCTGCTTGTAGTTGACGCCCAGGCGGGCTCGGTGAGCGTCGCCGTAGGAAATCAGGCGAGCCAGGAGCATCTTGTCCGGACTCGGACCGATTCCCGGGACGAGATTATTCGGTTCGAAGGCCGCCTGCTCGATCTCCGTATGGAAATCGGTGGGATTGCGGTTCAAGATCAGCCGTCCGACCTCCTGCACATGTCGTTGTCTCGCAGTCCGTTGTCCGCACGACGTTTCTGCGAATGGATGAAGTGCTGGAACTTCATCGGACCGCGCACGAAAAACACCGGCGTGTTGTTCCCTACCATGTCGTAGTTGCCTTCCGTGGTATAGAACTTCAGCGCGAAACCGCGCACGTCGCGCCAGGTGTCGGGACTGCCACTCTCGCCGGCCACCGTCGAGAACCGAGCCAGCACGTCCGTCTTGGCGCCCGGTTGGAAAAGGGCGGCCCTGGTGTAAGCGCTGACGTCCCGGGTCACCTCGAAGTGCCCGAAGGCCCCCGAGCCTTTCGCATGGGGCTGGCGGTCCGGAATCATCTCCCGGTTGAAGTTGGCCATCTGCTCGACGAGATAGTGATCGTGAAGCAGGATGGGTCCGTCGGGCCCACGGTAAGAGAAAACTCGTCGCTGGACACGGGGATGCCCGCATCGTTGGTCGTGGGTTCGCATCCGTCCTTTTTCATGACAATAGCTCCTTATCTTATCCCGGAAAGGGTTCTCCCAGCTCCGTCTCTTCCAACAGTGTGCCCAGGACGGTGATCAGACGGGACTTCAGATTGCCGTGCGTGTAGAGATCGTCCGGCGACATATCGACCTCGATGCGGCCTGCGATATTGTCGACGCGAGCCTTCTCGGGGCAATCATCCGACGTGGCCCACGCACGGAACTTGCCGAGACTATGGACGAAAGGAATCTCGATCTGTTCTTGGAAGCAGATGCTTGTTGCCATGATGCCACCCCGTCGTTACGATCACCAGAGGGGGCAAAGGAAATAATACCTTGTACAGCCCTCAGCAACGCCTCGCACGCAGTGTGAATTTGGGAATGAGCCGCTCTGTGCGGACTCACCGCCATTATAACGCCGGGGACCGCGCGAACAAGACGGAACGGGGCGGACCCTCGGAGCGGGCGTACGAGGGCGGCTGCGGAAGAGCCCCAAGCCAAGGAGCCTCTCGCCGAGTTCTTGTCTTTCCCGGCATACCTACCGGATCCGCCTTGTTCTTGGGCGGATCAACTCGATGACCCGCTGAAAAGCACTGTCATGTGGGAATTGGCAAATTGAGGTTCATCCGGCGGACTCGGCGGCGAGACGGACGGCCATCTCGAGGGCATCGGGGCCGTCGTCGTGGTCGGCGACGGGGAACTGTTGGAGCTGGTGGACCAAGAGTCGCGTGGAGGGGCAGTCAGCCTTCATGCGGATGCGACGTGCGGAGAGGTAGGGGCCGACGCGGCGCATGCGGACGAGCTTGTTGGCGTCGTTGCGAATCAAGGAGGTGGGCACGCCCAAGATGCCACGGCGCTGGAATTCCGCGGCGAATTCGGCGCCGAGAAGCTCCTGAAAACCAAGAACAAGATCGACGACCGATTCGGAGCACATGGCTCATAACCCGGGGGTTGAGGGTTCGAGTCCCTCCGGCCCAATTCATGTTCTCACAGGGCCGTAGCTCAACAGGCAGAGCACCGCAAAGTCTCTGAGTCACCACTTCGTCGATCTTCACTGAAAACATCCCGACTGCCTGCCGGAGTACATCGGGTCTGTTGCCGAAAGGCGTGCAGCTTCGAGCCCTGCCGCCACCCTGCGTGTCGTGGCGGAAGTTGAGGCGATCGAGTTGTGGGCTCTCGGAAAGGCACCCCTGGTCCGCTCTTTGGACCAGGGGTGATTTCGTCGGCGCCAGTCTGGCCGGCTCACTGCTTTGGTCGGTGTGACCGAGGCCGGTTCTCCATGTGAACGTTCGTGACTCAGGACGGTTACCCAGCCAGAAGGAGACCGTTGGCACGTCAAAACGGTACATTCAACGCTTCGCACAGAAAACGCATGAACGGCCGGCTGGCCGTAAACGACTCCGCCACCCGGTCCGAGAAGTCTTCCTCCAAGACGTCCGCCTCCATCAGCGCGCGCAGCCCCAGGAAATCCGTCCGCCGGAGATCCTCGATCAGCGGATGATCCGCCGGGAATCCCCGGGGCGCGGATTTCAGGCTGCCGCCCTCCAACTCGAAGACGCTGCGAAACTTCCGGTCGTTACTTGCCCGCCGCCAGCGATCCGGACGTTCGACAATCGCCTGGCGGATCTGCGTGAGCGAGGCCATGTCCGGACGCCAGATTCCGACGGCCAGGAAGCACTCCTCCGACGCGATGTGGACGTAAAAACCCGGGGCATGCACGTCCCGGCCGAACTCGTGGCGAAACTGGATGCCGACGTTTGTCTTGTACGGGCTGGCGCCCTTGGCGAAGCGGGTATCGCGGTAAACCCGCATCAGCGAGCCGCCGACGCGCCGGTCGCCGGCCACGAAGTAGGCTGAGATCTTCTTCAGCCGGGGCTGGAACGCCCGTATGAACGCCAGGCTCGGCTCCAGCACCTCGGCTTCGTAGCGCCCCTTATTCTCCTGGAACCACGCTCGGTGGTTGTGATCCGCCAATTCCTCCAGGAATTGAAAGATCGTCGGCTCGAATCGTCGAAACTCCATGGTGTCTCACAATCAGGGAACCGGAGCCGGTTCGCACGGCTTCGATCCCGGCTGCGTAGGCGGGCGCTTCGTAGCCCCCTTCGGCCAGAACTCGTTCGCTGCGGATATAGCCGAAATAGCCGCTCGAATAACCGGCGACCCAGACGATGGCCGGCGGACGACCCAACTCGCCTTTCAGTCGCAGCGAACTCCTATTCCACTTCCAGCAACTTGCGGATTGCCCCCTTGAGGACGGCCTCGGATTTCGGCGCGACGCGTGACGCACTCGGTTCGTAGCCTCCCTCGGAGAATGCCTGCTCGGTGCAGATGTAGCCGGTTGCCAAATCGCCGTACGCGGCCACGGCCACGAAGCGGTCCGGTTTCTGTTTCTGCGTGAACAGTTGGAACTCGATCATGCTTTCGCCAGGCAGATGCATTACATCGACCGGTCCCATACGCAGGAGACTCAATTGAAGAGGTTGACTCATCCACTCGGCCAGGGCCATGCGCCGCGCCGCCTGTTGACGCTCCTTGCCGGGCTTTGTGGCATCTTCCCTCACGGCTCGGTTCTTGGCCGAATCATAGTCGGCTTCATCCTTCAGTTGCAGCACCAGGGGCAGAGTCCGCCAGACGATGCGATCGACCGGCGCCATCCGGGTCGCGGCGACCGACGCCTCCATGGCCGCGTAAAGCCGGTCGGTCAGTTCCTCGCGGGCTTGCGGCTTGCCGTCATTGTACTTGCCCATGGTCACGTCGCCGGAACAGCCGGTGAAGTAGATCTGGAACACCTGCTCCTTCTCTTCGAGCCGTTCGCGGGCGAAGCCCGGAACATCGTAGCAGACGCGAGGATCTCCATAGAAGCTCTGGGGGTGTGTGGCGTAGTAGTGAATGCGGACCAACGGTTTATCGCCGTGGGCAAACGTGATCGTCTTGAGCATGGGATCGATGCGCCCTTCCGGCTTCGCCCGCAAATCGGGATCCGCACAAGCGCTCCAGCGAGTGCGGATCGTTCCGGCGTCGGTGAGAATCCGCCGCGCCGAGGCGACGCGATCGACTTTGGCCTGGCCGGTGCCGATCGAGTTGAACGTCTGGAATTGTCCGAGTGACTTCTTCACCGCATCGCCCAGCCGTTGTGCGATGTGATGAATCACCGCCGGTTCGAGGTTCTCGGGCGGGCTGCCGGTCTCGTCTTCCAGTTCCAAGGCACCCATCGGGACGTAGGGCGCCGTGTGTTGGTGAACGGTGTGGACCGTCACGTGCGACACATCGGTCGCCGCCGCCTCCGCGATCTTGTCCCGAAAGAGGCGATGCGCGGGTCCGCAAAGACCACACCAGTCGATCGCACAGAGAACAACGCGCTGCCGGCCGTCATCCAACACGATCCCCTTGGCCAACAGCGGCGTTTCCACGGTTTCCAGCGGTTTACCGCTGGGATAGGTTGGCGATCCCAAGGGCGGGGTGAGATCCGTACGAAAAGTCGCCACCCGCAACTGGCCGTCCTCTCCGGACACGATGGCGGGAGACAGGTGACATTCAATGGCAACCACCCACAAGCAGCTACAGAAGATGAAATGTCGCACGAGAGGCTCCTTTTCGCAAGTATTTACAAGGCAAGTTGGATCAGGTTCTCTGTTGCATCGTGTGGTTTACCGTAGTTCAGTAGTATAGACATCGACATCGGCAGCGTGCAACGCCGTGCCGAGGGCCCGCAATCAGGATGTGAAGAGGGCGAATGTCTGTTTCATGCTTGGAGCCTATCCCAAAACCGTCGGGCACTGGCTCGTTTTGCCGAGTCTTCAGAGCAAAATGTGCCTGTCCACTTCTCCGCGCGAGGTTTTGGGATAGGCTCTTGGTTCCACAGCGAGCACCTCACGGCACGGCTTCCGCACTCGGTCTGGACTTCGAGCCCACGGTGTTAACGGCTATCACGCGGTACGTGTGCTTCGTGCCAGGCTCCGCTTGTGTGTCGGTGAAGCGCAAAGGCACCAGCGGCTGCGTGGGGGTGTCGCTATACTGCAGGTTCTGGAAGACCGGTCGCCCGAAGGCGTTCCCGGCCTGTTCGGGAACGTTTCCGAGGAACTGGCCGTCGCGCTCGATGATGAAGCCGGCCAGGCCGCTTTCGAGATCGGCCTCGGCCTCCCAGCTTAGTTCGTTGCCGCTCACGCGCAGGTTTGTCGGCGCGGGCGGCGGCGTGGGATCAGATACCGCCGTGTCTTGGACGTACTGCATCCACACGCGCGCGATCGATTCGCTCGGCAGCCAGGCCGCCGTCAGAGGATCACCGGCGTACTTCGCGGCGGGGACGGCTTCAAAGCCGGTTGGATCGGCCAGCCAGGCAGCGTCGTTCGGCATGTCGTTGAGTGGAACGGTGCCGGCAGCCGGCAAGCGGGCACACAGGCACGCATTGAGCCACGGGATGGCGAAATAGCGCTGATTGCCACACTCGTGGCTGGTGAGCGGATCGATGGCCACGCTGATGAGGCCGCCCTTGGAACGTAACTCGCTGAAGAAGGCTTCATTCGCCGGCCACACGCCCGCGAAACGACCGCCTTTTACCGTAACCCCTTCTTTCGTGCCCAGATTGCACATCACCGGCACCTTCAGCGCGGCGTCTCGCACGGTGTGAGTCTTGATCGCGGGACGTTCCGGATTCGGTTTCAGCAGCGGCACGCCGGAACGGAGCCACGCGGCGGCGACGCGTTCCGGATGCAAAAGCACCATGCCGCCGGCCCAATGGCCGCCGCCGCTGTGTCCCCACAGGGCCCACGGCACCGTGGCCAACTCCGGATGGCCGGATTGTGCGCCCAGATCGACCAGGCACTTCTGAAATGCGGCGCCGGAACCGTTGCGCGGGTCGCACCACATCTGGCAGTCGGCCTTCTCCGGTTGCTCGTAAGCCGGAGCCAGCAGGGCGCAGTCATGCTTCTTGGCCAGCGCCTGCCAGTGCAGATCGTACGCGCCGGTCAGGCCCGACCTGCATGATCCCTCGCCGCAGCCGTGCTGATGCACGATCACTCCGCGCAGCGACTTCACGTCCTGGGGAATCCAAATCGTGTAGCTGACCGGATAGATCAGTCCGCCCGGTTGCGCCGATGCCTCGTAACGCACCCGGTAGTACGGCGGCTCGGCCGGCGGAAAGACGTCATACGGCGGCTGCTGAGCCGACGCGGTCGCGGACAGCGCGACCAGTATAACCGCAATGCGACACACGGCAGATGTGGGTTTCACGATCGGATTCCTCCAGGTCTTGTTTGTGATGGTTATCGCCGCAGAAGACAATCAGCGTGCTGTCGATAAATCCGCGATTCTTGAGCACGTCGAGCACGTCCGCCACGGTGCGGTCCAGGTGGTTCAGCGTATCCAAATGCCTTTTCCACTTCCACCGCGGGGCGTGATTTTCGGGTAGTCGGGGTTGAGTCTCTGCTGGATGACGCGGACGACTTGTTCGATGGGCAGGTCGGTTTGCGTTCGGCATCCACGATCACGAAAGCACCGGCGTTCTTGTCCAGCAATCCTGCCGAGGTTCTGCCATGCTCGTTCTACACTGTCAGGCTGTGCGACTTTCTAGACTGAGGTGACCGGGTGGTGAGGGACTGGTGATTTTGGAAAATCGGCATCCTTGTCGCCTTCCTCCACTCCTTACCGGCTTTTGCAGCCGACCTCGTCTGCGAAACCGACTTCGACGGTCCCGCCACCCTTAAAGGCGGGCGAGGAATCGCTTCGGCAGTCGTTCGGAAGTGCTGATACCGTAGGTGGAAACCTTCCAGGCACCGCCCGGCGAGCATGGCCGCGGTTGACCTCCGCCCGGCAGCGCCCCGTTTGCGATGGCGCTGCATAGCCCTCCGATTGGCTCCTCCGCCTGCCCAAAGCCGATGGGACACCGAAATCACTCCATCGACCGAAATGAGTTCCTGGCCTCCGATTTTGTCCGCAAAGGGAAGCTATATATAGACGAGGGGCAATGCTGTACGGCCAAGAAGGCGTCTGTTTTTGGAGGTACGAGTTCATGTTGAAGCGGTTTCGCAGTTTGGGACTGAAGGCCAAAATCCTGGCAACTCTGGTGGTCGTGGGCGGTATATGTAGTGCGGTTTACTCCACCTATATCCATCAGCGCGCAGTCGATAATGCGATGAGAAAGGCGCGTGCGGATGCGGAAAACCTGCTGGAGCGGTCGACGCAGATGTTCCTCGTTTCCACGAAGAAGTTTCACGACGACTTCCAGAAAACCAAGGACGATCCCATCAAGCGGAAGCAGGTTCTCGACGACTGGAACCGCACCATCTTCGCCGTCGACGATGCCGTGATCACGGACCACGGGCCAGCCAAGCCGCGAGTCAAGCTCACCGGCGATTCCGACGTTTACGGCTATCCGCCGCTGGGCACGGCAACCGTCCTGGAAACGCCGTTCGAGCACGACGCCGCGCGGCGGATCGCCGCTGGTGAAGCCCGCGTGGAAGCAATCGATACCCACCTGCGGGTCGCAGTGCCTCTGCCGAGCCAGGCTCACGTTGGCTGTGCCGAGTGCCATTTCGCCACGGTGGACGGCTTCGACTCCGACATGACCCGCAACGTGGTCTTAGGCTCTCTCAACGCTTACGTGCCGCTTGCTGTGCCGTTGGCCGAGGCAAAAAGAGAGGCGAGGAATTCGATCCTCTTTCTCACGGTGATCGTCGCGGGAATGATCGGCATCGTCTACTTTTTCGTCAGCCGATCGGTGCTGCGGCCGATATATCACTGCATGACAAGTGTGATGGCCCTGGCTCGCCGTGACTTCAGCAAGAAGTGCAAAGTCACCGGCAACGACGAACTGGGCCGCATGGCGGCGGCCATCAACGATTCCATCGACACAACGAAAGCGGCGTTCGACGAAGTGGGAGACAAGGTCTTCTACTATGAGAGCATTCTCGACGCAATTCCCCATCCGATATCCGTGACGGACAACGACATGAACTGGACGTTCCTCAACAAGGCGGTTGAGAATCTTGCCAAGGTAAATCGCGAAGAGATGCTCGGAAAGCACTGCAGTGCCTGGAACGCAGATATTTGCGGAACCGAGAAATGCGGCGTCGCGATGTGCAAGAAGGCGAGAGGTAAGGCGCGGTCCAATTTCACCCAACCGCAATTTCCCGGCAAGGAATTCATCGTCGACGCCGCTGAAATGCACGATCGCTCCGGCAAGAAGATCGGCCATATCGAGGTGATCCAAGACATCACCGCGACCGAACAGGTTCGCAAGTATCAGTCCAGTGAGGTGGATCGTATCGCCAGGAACCTGAACGAACTCGCCGCCGGCAACATGAACGTGGAAACCGAGATCGCCGAGGCGAACCAGTACACCGGGGAGACTCGCGAGTACTTCCTGAAGATCGGCCAGGCGATGGAGAAAACCGTCGCGGCCGTGCGGCGCCTCGCTAACGACGCGAACACGTTGGCCGAGGCCGCGCGAGCGGGAAATCTCGAGATGCGGGCCGATGCCACGGCCCACCAGGGCGAATACCGGCGAGTGGTGGAGGGAATCAATCAGATGGTCGAGGCGGTCGCCACGCCGCTGCGGGCGGCGGGCGACGTGCTCGAAATCATGGCCCGAAAGGACTTCAGCCACACCGTCGAGGGCCGGTACTCCGGCGAATTCGAGAGGCTGAAACAGAGCGTAAATGCCGTCGTGGAAAACGTCCGCGGCGCCATCCAGGAAATGACCGAGAGCGCCGTGCAGTTTGCCGAAGGCTCCCGGGTTATCGCCGAAAGCTCGCAATCCCTGGCTCAAGGATCGCAGTCTCAGAGCGCGAGCGTGGAGGAGATGACCGCCTCGATCGAGGAGCTTACCCGCTCGGTCGAATCGGTCCAACAAAGTGCGAACGAAGCCAATCACGTTGCCCAGGAGGCCAACTCTCTCGGAGAACAGGGAGGCAGCGCGATTCAGAAATCGATCGAATCGATGGAACAGATCCGTAGCAGCTCGCAGCAGATCAGCGAGATCATCCAGGTGATCTCCGAGATCGCCAGCCAGACCAACCTGCTGGCGCTGAATGCCGCGATCGAAGCGGCTCGGGCGGGTGAGCACGGCATGGGGTTCGCCGTGGTTGCCGACGAAGTTCGGAAGCTTGCCGAGCGATCGAATCAGGCGGCACGGGAGATCTCCACTCTCATCAAGGAGTCGACGCAACGTGTCGAAGAGGGGGCCCGGTTGAGCAACCAGACCGGCGAATCGCTCAAGCAGATTATCGCGGCCGCCGAAGCGACTGCCGCCAGGATTACCGACATCGCGGCCGCCACCGTCCAGCAGGCCTCCAACGCCCACGAAGTGTCCCGGGCGATCCAGATTGTTGCCCGGGTAACAGAGCAGACCGCGGCGGGCAGCGAAGAAATGGCCTCCAGCAGCGAGGAGTTGGGCGCGCAGGCCACTTCGCTTCGCAATCTTGTCGGACAGTTCATCACAGTGGGGGCCTCAGGGAATGGCGGCCGATCGAAGGATCTCCGCGGATAGTGTCATCGGCCGAAGTAGGTCGATTCGGGGCTGCCGCACTACGCGACCCAACGTGAGAATCGTCGGCAGCAATCGTTCTTCGATACTCAAGCGGCAAGTATGGCGTCCCAGGAGAGAGGGCCGGCACGCAAGCCCTCTCTCCTGGTCGATGACCAAAAACCCGGAAAAGCCGGCTTGGCGAAAAACTTCCTCGCCCCCCTCCCTGCCGACCTTCTCCTCATCCCCTGGCCCGAGAACCTGCTTGACATAGCGCGCCGCATCGACCATGCTCAGGCAAAACTAGTGGACACACGATCACGTCTGTCCCCGGGGCCGTATCCCGCCGCGTTGGCTCACCTGCTCCGAAGCTCATTGGCAATTTGGTAACCGTTCAGTTCCGTCCCTTAAGGCAAACTCCAGCACGGAGATTGCGGCTCGCGGTTCGGAGCCACCAGCACGAGATGCTTTCAACCTCGGTCTTCGAAATTCCCTGCTCCGTGCCCCCTGCTCCTCCCCCAGAAGCGCGTGGCCACCATATCCCCTCGGATTTAAGAAATCGCCAACTTGGTGGCCACACTTTGGAAAATCGGCATTCTTGACCGCCACATTCTGCAATTCGTAAGCGTCGGGGGAGAACATTGTGATCGTGGAGGCTCTGGGAGGCGTGCAGGCAAGAGGCGGTCGCGTTGCGGCACGCGGCGGTCTATAATTCCGGCATGGTTTGGAGACTATGTCGACAACTTTCCCGCGCCGCGCAGGTTCGGCTCGTTTCACCGCAACGGCCCGCGCGCCACTTGCCGCGGCAGGCTTCGCTGCGGACTCCCGCGCAGGCCGTTGGCCGTTGGGGTGAAACGCGTGAAGTTGCGGCCGATCGCCGCATTAGAGCAACCAGGAGGCAACGCGATGAAATCGTTCACGGACTACCTGACCTTCACCGTGGCCAAGCGGATGGAGTTCATCAACATCACCTCGCAAGTGGAAGACGCGGTAGCCAAGAGCGGCGTGCGGGAAGGACTGTGCCTGGTCAACGCGATGCACATCACCGCCTCGGTGTTCATCAACGACGACGAACCGGGGCTGCACCAGGATTACAAGGACTGGCTCGAGAAGCTCGCCCCCTTCGATGCGTCGCCCCAGGTCTACCGGCACAACCGAACCGGCGAAGACAACGGCGACGCCCACCATAAGCGGCAGATCATGGGTCGCGAGGTCGTTGTTGCCATCACCGGCGGCAAACTCGACTTCGGTCCCTGGGAACAGATCTTCTACGGCGAGTTCGACGGGCGGCGGCCGAAGCGGGTGCTGGTGAAGATCATTGGGGAATAGATCCGGTGTCGTCGCCCTCCTCCCGGAGGACGAAATCGGAATTCCGAACCGATTCGTAGAGCACGAAGTTCTTGAACGTAACCGATTTCAGAAAAGGCTCGCCCAGCGAACGATTGACGCGGGCGACCAGTTTCCGACCCAGCACCGCCTGCTTCGGGCCGGAGAGTTCCTTCAAATCGCCGTTGCGAACCGTCACCATCACCTGCTCGCGAAGGAAACGGCCGTGCCGGGCAATCCACCGCTCGAAACGGCTCTGCTCGGCGCAGGTGGTCTCTCCGCTGAGGGCAAAGTCGGCGCGAAGCGTGGTGCGGCTGGCGGGATCGTAAAGATCCACGCTGTACTCGCCAAGATGGGCCCGACCCTCTGCTTCGTATCTCATGTCCGCCGGCACCCCGGGACGGCATCCCAACCGACTCGACATGCAGGTCGAGGCGTCGGGGCTCGGATGCGGGCGGCTGAGCCACTGCCGCCAGTACTGGCGACCGGCGCAGACTCCCAGAACCGCCAATAAGGCGAGAGGAACGAGCACGGCCACCAATATGGCGACCGGCTCAAGCCGCGTGAGCCATCGTGGGAGATCCGGTGGCTGGGAGACCACCGTTTCCCATGCGGGTTCGGTGCGTGGATCGGAAGCCATCCGAGATGCCGTAGAAAAGATCGGTGGACGAGTGGTGCCGTGAATACGGCCGACAAGACGAAATGGGGGCGGAACACGCCCTACTACCATGAAAGTCTAGCTCATAAGTGGCCTTGCCGCCGAGTTTTTCTACGCCGATATCACGCGTCATGCATGCATGGCGCGTAGGGGTGAATAGAGGTGAATATGCCCGTTGGCCAAAGACCATTCGCGACTCAACCCGCCCTGGGGAGTGTCCCTCGTCGTTATACACAAGTCGTCATTGGCATCGGATGTACCGCGAAGCGGTTGAACAACGCAGCCCAGGGTAGCCGCGGAGCGGCCACCCTGGGGTGGCTGCTAGGCTGATGAAATATCCTGGCGTATGCCCGTTGTCGTTCTTGCCAAAGTGAACCTGCGACCTAAAGTTTCCAAACGCCCTATATTACGCATTCTGTCGATTCAGGCTGCAGGGGGGTTGATTTTTCATGCGAATCCTTTATCTCTTACCGGTTTACCGTTGCGGTGCGTGCAGGAAAGTTTGTCTGACTGATTGGAATGAGCCCATGCCCCAGACCCTTGAAGCCTTCATCGACAAACTCCAGACCGACGGCGTGGAGGCCGGACGCGAGGCCGCCGCAAAGATCCGCGCCGAAGCCGAGCAGAATGCCGCGAGGATAACCGCCGATGCCCAAGCAAAGGCGGCGACGATCGTCGCCGAAGCCGAAGCGGAGGCCGAGAAGATACGCCAGCGGGGCCGTACCGATCTGGAACTGGCCGCGCGCGACACGGTGGTCCGCCTGCAGCAGACCCTCAGCGCGGCCGTGCAGGAAGTGATTCGGGTGGCCACCCGCAAAGAACTCAGCGACACCGAATTCGTCGGCACGCTGATTCGCGACGTGGTGATGCAGTACGTGCAGTCGGACATGGAGCCGGGCACGGTCGCCGTCAACGTCAGCGAGCCGATGCGGCACAAGTTGGCCGAGTGGGCGATTCGAGAGTTGCACAAGGACGTGGACAGCGACCGGTCGCGAGTGGAATTGCACGGGACGCTGGCGGAAGCGGGGTTCGAATATCGCGTCGGCGACGGCACCGTTGAAGTCACGACTGAATCCGTGTCGGCAATGCTCTCGGAACTGGCCGGCGCCGAATTGCGGCGGATTATTGCCGGCGCCGTGGCCGACGACAACTCGCAAGCCAACGCGGGTTAGAAGGTCCGAGATGCCAAGCGACAGCTATTACTATCTTTCCGCCTTGCCGACGCTTCCCGAGTTGGGCAATGCGCCGCCGATCGGTTTCGCCGGCCTGATGGAACTGGTCGGTGAGCGTCAGCGCTATCGGACTCTGGTCGGAGCGATTTTCCTCTGGGACGATCTCGTGCAGCGCGAAGCGTTTTTGGCCGGCGAGTTGGCGGAAGTCGACCCGGCCGTGCTCAGCGTGGAGCAGGCGAGCAACCAAGCGCCGCTGCCGCCGGAAATCGCGGAGTCGATCGAAGAGAATCCCCCCTCGGCGATCGGCGCCGATCGCTTGTGGGAAGCCTACTTCCGCCATGTCGCCTCGGTGGCCAAAGAACAAGAAAACGATTTTCTCGTCGCCTGGGTCGGCCACGAGGTGGCGCTGCGCAACGCGCTGGCGTCGGCGCGGGCGCGGCGACTGGGTCTGGAAGAGAGCGATTACCTGGTGGCGACCGATCTGGCCTCCGAGGCGGAGGACTTTTCGGCCGTCGTGAGCGAGTGGGCAGCGGCAGCGACACCGTTGGCCGGGCTCCGCGTCCTGCTCCGCGCGCGATGGGCGTGGATCGCCGAACACGATGCCTGGTTCACCTTCCGCGACGACGAAATGGCGGCTTACGCGGCCCGCTTGATGCTGCTCGATCAATGGCGGCGTCTGGCGGCCGAGGGCGAGGAGGGCGGCGGCGACACCGCGGCCGACACACCTGCTGAATCTCTGGAAAGGAACGCCCAGTGAACGGTCGGATCATCAAAGTCTACGGGAACCTGGTGAGTGCCGAGAGCAACGGCCGCGTGGTGCAGAACTCGGTGGGGTATTGCGTCCGCTCCGACGGCACGCGGTTGCTCGCCGAAGTGGTCCGCGTCCGCGGCCAGGCGGCCGACTTGCAGGTCTTCGAAGACACCAGAGGACTGAAGATCGGCGACGAGGTCGAGTTCCGTGAGGAAATGCTCTCGGTCACGCTCGGCCCCGGGTTGTTGGGCCAGATCTACGACGGCCTGCAAAATCCCCTTCCGCTTCTGGCCGAGCAAGTCGGCTTCTTCCTCAAGCCCGGCGTCTATATCCACGGCCTGCCCACCGATACGAAATGGGAATTCACCCCGTCGGCCAAGGCAGGAGATACGGTCGAAGCGGGCGACATGCTGGGGAGTGTGCCGGAGGGGATTTTCACGCACCAGATCATGACGCCGTTCGGCTGGCGCGACCGCTACACGGTCAAGTCGGTCGCGGCGGCCGGTTCGTATACGATCGCGGACGAAATCGCCGTGCTCACGGATTCCGCCGGCGAAGAGCACTCCGTCACCATGCAGCAAGACTGGCCGGTCAAGATCCCGCTGAACCGCTCGCGGCGCCGCTTGATGCCCCGCGAGCCCCTGGTCACGCGAGTGCGGATCATCGACTCGATGTTCCCCATCGTTCGCGGCGGCACCTACTGCATTCCCGGTCCGTTCGGCGCGGGCAAGACGGTGCTGCAACAAATCACCTCGCGAAACGCCGAAATCGACATCGTGCTGGTCGCCGCCTGCGGCGAGCGGGCCGGCGAAGTCGTGGAAACGCTCCGCGAGTTCCCCCGTCTGCAAGACCCGCGGACGGGACGAACGCTGATGGAGCGGACGATCATCATCTGCAACACCTCGGCGATGCCGGTGGCGGCGCGGGAGGCGTCGGTCTACACGGCGGCGACGCTGGCGGAGTATTATCGGCAGATGGGGCTGAACGTCCTCTTGCTGGCCGATTCCACCTCGCGCTGGGCCCAGGCGATGCGGGAACTCTCCGGGCGGCTGGAAGAAATCCCCGGCGAAGAGGCTTTTCCGGCCTATCTGGAGAGCCGCATCGCAGCATTCTACGAACGGGCCGGCGCCTTGGAACTGCGAGACGGCCGCATCGGCACACTCACCATCGGCGGCACGGTCAGCCCGGCGGGCGGCAACTTCGAGGAACCGGTCACCCAGGCCACGCTCAAGGTGGTCGGCGCCTTCCACGGCCTCTCGCGGGCCCGCAGCGACGCCCGCCGCTATCCGGCCATCGATCCGCTGGACTCGTGGAGCAAGTACACCGGCATCATCCCTCCGCCGAAAGTCAATCGGATGCGGGCCTTGCTGGCCCGCGGCAACGAAGTCCGGCAGATGATGACCGTGGTCGGCGAAGAGGGGACGTCGGTGGAGGATTTTACCGTCGCCTTGAAGGCCGGTTTCTTCGACGACTGCTTCCTGCAGCAGAACGCCTTCGACGACGTCGACGGCAACACGCCGGCCGAGCGGCAGAGCTTCGTTTTCGACAAGATCCTCGAGGTTGTCGACGTCGATTTCGATTTCAAGGATAAGACCGAGGCCCGCCGCACGATGGTGGCTTTTTCGGACGTGTTCCGCAATTGGAATTATGCGGCCGCCGGCAGTGAAGACTACAGCCGGTTGCTGGCGCAAGTCGACCGGTTAATCGCTACGAAAGGTCGGGAGGAATGAGGAAGTACTTCGACGAGATCCGGGGGATTACCGGCAACGTGGTCACGGTCAAGGCCGAGGACGTCGGCTACGACGAGTTGGCCACGATCGGCTCCGCCCGCGGCGAATCGCTGGCGCAGGTGATCCGCCTGGAGGGCCAGCAGGTGAGCCTGCAAGTGTTCGCGGGCTCGCAGGGTGTGTCGAACAACGATCGGGTGCGGTTCTTCCACCGGCCGATGCAGGTGCCCTTCTCCGACCACTTGCTGGGACGGGTGTTCGACGGGTCGGGGCGGCCGCGCGACGGCCGCGGTCCGGTGGAGGCCGAGCCGATCGACCTTGGTTCGCCCGCCGTCAATCCGGTGAAGCGGCGAATGCCCGACCATATGATCGAGACCGGCATCCCGATGATCGACGTCTTCAATTCGCTGGTCGAGTCGCAGAAGCTGCCGATTTTCTCGGTGGCCGGCGAGCCGTACAACGAGCTGCTGGCGCGAGTCGGCCTGCAGGCCGACGCCGACATCATCATCCTCGGCGGCATGGGGCTGCGGCACGACGACTACCTGAAATTCCGCGAGACATTCGACGAAGGGGGCGTGCTGGGGCGCGCGATCCTCTTCATCCACACCGCCGCCGATCCGGTGGTGGAGTGCCTGCTGGTACCCGATCTCTGCCTGGCCGTGGGCGAACGCTACGCCCTGGAGGGCAAGCGGGTGCTCGTGCTGTTGACCGACATGACCGCCTTCGCCGACGCGCTGAAGGAAATCGCCATCGTCATGGAGCAGATCCCGTCGAACCGGGGCTATCCCGGCGATCTCTACACCCAGTTGGCCAAGCGCTACGAAAAAGCGGTCGATTTCGACGGCGCCGGATCGCTCACCGTGCTGGCCTGCGTGACGATGCCCGGCGACGACGTGACCCACCCTGTGCCCGACAACACCGGCTACATTACCGAGGGGCAGTTTTATCTCCGCAACGGCCGCATCGAGCCCTTCGGTTCCCTCTCCCGCTTGAAGCAGCAGGTTAACGGCAAGACCCGCGACGACCACCGCGCGATCATGGACGGCTGCATTCAGCTTTATGCTTTGTGCCGCGAGAGCCGCGAGAAGCGCGACATGGGCTTCGAGATGTCGCCTTGGGATCGGAAGCTCCTGAAATACGGCACGCTGTTCGAAGAGAAGATCATGGCCCTCTCGGTCAACATCCCGTTGTTCGAGGCGTTGGACCGCTGCTGGTCGATTCTGGCCGAATGTTTCGAGCCGGCGGAAACGGGGATTCGCCGTGCGATCATCGATAAACACTGGCCCGGCATGGTGTAAGACGTGGCGGCGAAAATCAAGCTCACTCGACCCGAACTGAAACGCTACCGGGACGCCCTGGCCCGCTACAGCCGCTATCTGCCCATGCTCAAACTCAAGCAGCAGCAGCTCCAGCTCACGCTCCGCGACGTGGCCAAGCAGCGCCGCGAGCTGAAGCGTTCGGCCGACGAGGCGACGGCCCATTTCCGCCGCTACGAGAGTGTGCTAGCCGACCGGGCCGGAATGGACGTGCGGCAGTTGGCCCAGCCCGCCGAAATCAAGACCTCCACGGCGAACATCGCGGGCGTGGAAATTCCCGTCTTCGAGTCGGTCGAGTTTCCGCTGGCGAGTTACAGCCTCTTCGGCACTCCCCCCTGGGTCGACCAAGCACTGGCCGATCTGAGGGAGGTGAGCCGGCGCCGCGCCAGGCTGGACGTGCTCCAGCGCGTGGAAGAACTGTTGCAGCAGGAATTGGCCCGCATCGTCCAGCGGGTGAACCTCTTCGAGAAGGTTAAGATTCCCGAGGCCCGTGAAGCCATTCGCGTGATCCGCATCAAGCTGGGCGACGAGATGACGGCGGCGGTGGGCCGAGCGAAGATCGCCAAGAACAAACTGGCCGACGTAATGGTGACGGAAACCGGGCCGTATCCGGTCTTGAGCGAGTAAAGAGAGGCGCCAGCGATGATCGTCAAGATGGCCAAGGTATACATCGCCGTTCGCAGCAGCGATCGCGACCGACTGCTGGATCGGTTGCGGGATTGGGGCGTCGTACACCTCCTGCCCGTCGACGCCGCGCATGCCAAGGCCGACGAGCAGACGCTCACCCGCATCGACAAGATCAAGCGGGCGCTGCAGGCGATTTCCGGCGTCGCGCCGGTCGATGAACCGCCCGGCCTCTCGGGCGTCGAGGCCGCCGAAGAGATCCTCGATATCCAGCGCCGCCTGGCCGAACGGCAGAATCGCCTGGCGACGTTGCACCATCTGATCGAGCAGATCAGTGTCTGGGGAAACGTCGAGCGGGCGTCGATCGATCGGCTCCGCGAGGCGGGTGTCCAGGTGCTGTTCTACTCGCTGCCGGACAAGCGGGCTGGCGACGTGCGGGCGGATTATGTCCAGACGGTCGGCTCGTTGCCCGGCAAACGGAGCCTCGTCGCCGCGGTCATGCGCCATGGCTCGCCCGAACTGCCCGAGGGCGCCGTCGAGGTCCATTTCCCCGCGCGCGACGCCCCCTCGATCCGCGCGGAGGCCGCCCAGGTCGAGGCCGACCGAAAGCAGGATTTGCACCGGCTGGCCCAGTTGGCGCATCTGCCCGAACGGATGCGTCTCGAACTGTCGCAGCTCCATGAACAGGCGGACTACATGGCTGCCGAGCGCGGCGCGCTGACGCGCGATCAGCTTTTCGCGTTGCAAGGCTGGGCACCGATGGACACGGCCCCGTCGCTCCAGAACAAGCTTGCCGAGGCGGGCATTCCCGGGGTCGTCGAGACCCTTGAAGTCCAACCCGGCGAAGAGCCGCCCACGGCGATTCACTATCCGGCATGGGTCAAGCCGATCGAGGGCCTGTTCAAGATTCTCGGCACGGTGCCCGGCTATCGCGAGTTCGACGTTTCCATCCCCTTCATGATCGCCCTGCCGATCTTCGCCGCCATCCTCACCAGCGACGGCGGCTACGGGCTGGTTTTGCTGCTTGTTCCCCTGCTGTTCTACCGCAAAGTCACCAGAACGCTGGGCGCACAGTTTACCCACCTGTTGATGGTCATCGGTTTCACGAGCTTTGTCTGGGGAATCCTCATCGGGAGTTTCTTTGGTTTTGGGCTCGACCGGCTGTACAAGCCGCTGGTCACTGTGAACCTGGGGGAGGAGTCTCGCACCTTGATGATGCGGATCAGTTTCCTCATTGGCGCGATTCACCTCAGCGCCGCACAGCTCTGGCAGGCCGTCCGGCTCTACCCCGACCTGCGGTTCCTGAATAGGGTCGGCTGGGCCGTTTTCATCTGGGGGATGCTGGGGGTCGTACACATGTTCGTCCTCAAGTTCCCTATGGGCTGGAACACGCCTTGGCCGTACTTTCTCATCGCGGGCACCGCCCTGGCTGTGTTCTTTTGGAGCCCCAGCTGGAACCCACTGAAGATGATCGGCCTGGGAGTGGCCAACTTTCCCCTCTCGATGCTTTCGGCGTTCTCCGACGTCATTAGCTATGTCCGGTTGATGGCGGTCGGGCTGGCTGGCAGCGTGTTGGCCGTCAGCTTCAACAATATGGCTGCCGACGCGAAGGATGTCTGGCCTCTGGCTCTGGCCATCTTTTTCCTCGGCCATAGCCTGAATATCGGGCTGGTGTTGATCGCCCTGTTCGCACACGGCGTGCGACTGAACATGCTAGAGTTCTGCAACAACCTCGGGATGCAGTGGACCGGTCATCCCTACCGTCCCTTCCTTAAACGAACCACTCAGGAGTCTTGACGATGACACCGGAAACGGCTTTTGGCGACATTTCCTCCATGGGACTTCCTTTCCTGCTGGGGGCCACTGAGATTTTCTGGCGGTTTCTCGGCGAGATGGGCAGCGTGCTGGCCCTGGGAATGGCGGCGGTGGGAAGCGCCGTCGGCATCGGCCTGGCCGGCCAAGCCGCTGCCGGCGCCTGGGCCAAGGAGGCGAAGGCCGGCCGCACCCTCAGCTTCACCTATATCATCCTGGTGGGCATGCCCATCAGCCAGACGCTCTACGCCATGATCGTGATGAACAACATGCTGGGAGTCTTTGCCAACCCCGAGTTGGCCGTCGCAGATTCCGGGTTCCTGCTGGGAGTCGGCTTGGCAACAGGGATGGGCGAAATGCTCTCCGCCTGGATGCAAGGAATGATCGGCGCTGCCGGCATCCGTGCCCTGGCCGAGGGCGAAGGAAAAGGTTTTGCTTTCATCATCATCGCGCTGGGTATTGTGGAGACCGTGGGCATCTTCACCATGGTCTTCCTCCTCGGTATGATTCCGGCGGTCACCGCGGTTGTCACCGGCTGACGCGGCGGACATC
Organism: Rhodopirellula sp.; assembly: GCA_012728855.1. GTDB lineage: Bacteria > Planctomycetota > Planctomycetia > Pirellulales > Thermoguttaceae > JABWBD01. The sequence goes on from JAAYEH010000454.1 coordinate 62,058, forward strand.
TCCCCACGCTATTGCCCCTGACGGCGGCACTCGGACGTGCAACACACCAACGTCACCACGGACCAGGAACTGCGGGATTTCTGCCGGGAACTGTCCGGCGCGAGACTGATCGCGCTGGACACGGAGTTTGTCGCCGAACAAACCTACCGGCCGGTTCTCTGCCTGATCCAGGTCGCCACGGAAGACCGGCTGGCGCTGATCGATCCGATCGGCGTCGGCGATCTGACGCCGTTTTGGGACGCGTTGGCCGCGCCCGGGCACGAGACGATTGTCCACGCCGGCCGCAACGAGTTGGAGTTTTGCCTCCGCGCCAACGGCCGGCGGCCGGCCGAGTTGCTTGACGTGCAGATCGCCGCCGGCCTGACGGGGATCGAATACCCCGCCGGCTACGGCACGCTCGTCTACAAGGTTCTGGGCGCGTCGCCCAAGAACGCGGAAACGCGGACCGATTGGCGTTGCCGCCCGTTGTCCGACCGCCAGATCCAGTACGCGCTGGACGACGTTCGCTACCTCCCCTCGATCCGCGACCGGCTGCGTGCGCGACTGGAAGAGTTGGGTAGAACGGCCTGGCTGGCGGAAGAGATGTCCGCCTGGCAGGACGAGGTGGAGAACTCGCTTTCGCACGACCGCTGGCGTCGCGTCTCGGGCAATTCCGGACTCGACCGCCGCAGTTTGGCGATTGTGCGCGAACTATGGCGTTGGCGCGACTCGGAGGCGCAGCGGCGCGACTGTCCGCCGCGCCGCGTGCTCCGCGACGATTTGATCATCGAGTTGGCTCGCCGCCAGTCCTCCGACATCAAGCGCATCCAGGCGGTGCGAGGGATGGAACGGGGCGACTTGAAGCGCCAATTGCCCAACCTGGCCGCTTCCATCGAGCGCGGGCTGAAGTTGGCCGAAAAAGAATGGCCGGCGATGGCGCGGCGAGAGAACACGCCCCGCCTCTCCGTGCTCGGGCAGTTTCTCTTTTCCGCACTGGGGAGCATTTGCCGCCAACGCGAACTGGCGCCGGGATTGGTGGGCACTCCGACCGACGTGCGGGAATTGATCGCCTACCGCACGGAGCAAGGTGGCAAGGAACCGCCGCTGTTGGCCCGCGGATGGCGTGCCGAAATTGTGGGCCAGGTTTTCGACGATCTTCTCACCGGCAAGCTCTCGATCCGCATCGCCGATCCCGTGTCGGAATGCCCGCTCGTCTTCGAGCCGGCTGGGCGCTGACGGCGTTGTAGCGTAGTCGGTGTCACATGAGATCGACAAGCACGCTGTTTTGCAGATCCATACCCAGCCGTGTAAGCCTTAAAGCACCTTCGTGCCACTCGAGCAGCCCGCCGCCGATCGGTTGATCCAGTTTTTCACCGAACGCCTCGCGGATCCCCATCCCGTGCATCCGCGCAAAATCCTCATCCTTGACGCCGCGCGTCATCCGCAGGCCCAGCATCATGCTCTCAAACCGTGCTTCTTCCTCTGATACTCGCTCCGTCTTCGGTTCTTCGCCTGCCAAGTACGCATCCAGTTCGGATGGGTTCATCGTCCGGCACTCGTCGAAAAAGCTGTGTGCCGCGCAGCCGAAGCCAAGGTACGGCACGCGCGTCCAGCAGCCGAGATTATGCCGGCAGGCGTACCCTTCGCGTGCAAAATTGCTGATTTCATATTGATGAAAGCCGTGCTCCGCCAGCGTCTGCCGCGCAAGCTCGTACATCTCGCGCTCCACTTCCTCCTCCGGAAGAACCAGCTTTCCCACGGCGATATCGCGGCAGATCGGAGTTCCTTCCTCAACAATCAAACCGTAACAAGCCACGTGCGTGGGCCGAAGCGTCATCGCCGCTGAGAGCGTTTCCTGGAAATCCGCGGCGGTTTGCGAAGGCAGGCCGAACATCAGATCCAGGTTCAAATTGTCAAATCCCGCTTGTCGCGCGATTTCCACGGAAGCGATCACTTCCTCCCAATCATGAACACGGCCGATCAGCCGCAAAAGACGCGACTGCGCGGCTTGCGCCCCCAGCGACAGCCGGTTGACACCCGCTTTGCCGAGCGCCTGCACAAACGCCGTCGTGAGCGTTCCAGGGTTGCATTCGCAGGTGATCTCGGCACCTTCTTCCACCGGGAATGCTCCGAACAGTGCATCCAGGATGCGAGTTACCTGAAACTCGTCCAGAAGCGAGGGCGTGCCCCCGCCCAGAAAAACCGTATCGGCTCTCGGATGCCCCGCCAGTTCGCCGCGCCGCGCAATCTCCCGCACAACGGCGTCCACATAGCGCGGAATATCCACCTCGCGCGAGGCGTACGATGCAAAGTCGCAATACGCGCACTTGCTGACGCAAAAAGGCACGTGCATGTAAAGCCCGATCGGGTGTTGAAGCGAACTCTGCATGCTGCCTTGTGCCATCGGACTTCAGAGGAGTTCGGCATACATCAGGAGGCTGCGCAGCGGCGTCGTGCGCCCGCGACGCGGTGGTGCCCCTCAGCGCAGTGCCGTGCGGGGCAGGCCGGGATCAGGGATTAGGATGACTTGGTGCCGTAGCGCTGATCCCTGATCGCGCCTGAGCGCATCGCCACGCCCTCAGGCTTGCCTACTTGACCCTGACGACAGTCGCCGGGTATCCAACGGGGAGGAATTGGTATTCGCACAATTCCCAGAAGTGAATCGGCACCTCGGGAATCTCGACTGCGCCACCATCTGGTCCCATCACAATAAGCTGGAAAACAGGCGCCGGTGCTTCTGCTGGCAGATCCGGGACCAGCGAAAATTTGCCGGGCTCGGCCTCTGACGGGACTGCGTAACCTGTATAAATCATCTTCATGTGATGAACGTCCTTTCCGTCGAGTACTGCTGGGAATTACGTGCCTTGTTGCTGCCGCTATTCCTATCAGACGAACGCCGTGGTAATCGTATATGCTGCTCGCTCGCGGTTTTCCTTGCCGACAGTGTCGGTGTAAACGACTTTAACGCGGCCTTTCTTGCATCGTCCAAAGAGAATGTGCTCGCCCGTTGAGTTGCTATAATCCTCTTTCGATCGTGGATCGTTGATTGCCTCCATCGCATCATTGGGAATAAGCCCCTTGATTGCCAGTTTGGCCTTGGCGCGTGCGTTGAACAGATAATCACCCAAGACAAGGTCGCTCAGGTCTTCCCCAGCGGCTTTCATCTCTGCGAGTTTCGTTCTGATTTCCTCCTCGTAGTCCTTCCGTCCCGCCGACCGCTCGCAAAAATCAGCCTCTAGGTCAGCGTAGCCGAAATCGTTCTTGTCGCTCATCCGAAAGTACCCTTGTGTCCGATCGAAAGGCTCATACTACACATGTCGGCAAGAACGGATCGGGTGACACGCGTGCCACCCGATCCGCTCTTGTATTCGCCTGGAGCGCGCATGGGGCTATCTCACGGCATCAGGGCTGCGGCAAATGGATTAACCACTGTCACGCCATCGTAATCCTGACCAGCATTCAGGTCTTCACTGTAGTGCGTGCGGCAGCCCAACTGTTTGGCTGCCGCAACAATGGCGGCATCCCAATAACCGAGCTGAAATCGCTGGTGGAGTTGGATGGCGGCGCGAACCAGATCGGCCGTCAGTCCCAACGTCGGGTAAGCGAGCCAATTCTCGACCAGGGCCGCAGCGTCAGCGCTGTCGAGTCGGAATGGACGTTTGGGCGAGATCGCGTTGACGAAGAACTCCGCCGCGACCTGGATCGACCAGCCCCAGGGCTCGGACAACAGGAGCTGCTGCGCCCGCTGACGCTTCGAAGCCGACGCCGGATCCTCGTCGATCGTGTACAGCAGGATGTTGGTGTCAACGAAGACTTCCGCGTTCATAAAGCTCCTCGCGCGGAATCTTGGATCCCATCCGGAAACCCTTGATAGTTCGGAAGAGTTCTCGCATCCGAGCACGCGCGGCGGTCAACGCCTCGTCGTCAACGAGTGTGGACGCTTCGTTGGACCGGACCTTGGCGCTGATGGTCACTTCCACCTCGGTTCCAGGGGCAAATGGCACGCCGACCACGCGCACTTCCCCCTCCGCCTGCACCATGGCCGATGTTCGTACGTGGTCATAGCTGCTTCCCCGTTTGTTGGGGCATCTGGTCATTAGTACCTCTCTCGGATATCTCGCTGGCCAGTCCGCTTCCGCTCTGTCTCCCGAAGGTCGCGCCGAAGCGAGCCAACGCTTCCCGTGAGACCTTTCCGACGCCCCCTTCCAGGATACCGTGCCGGGTGACTCGGGGCAACCAGTGCGGTCTCGAACGCAGCGCCCCCTACTTCCTATCCGCTGCCAGCACCGCAATAAACGCCTTTTGCGGGATCTGGACTTGGCCGACCTGCTTCATCTTCGCCTTCCCCTTCTTCTGCTTCTCCAGCAGTTTCTTCTTGCGCGTCACGTCGCCGCCGTAGCACTTGGCGGTTACGTCCTTGCGGTAGGCCTGGATTGTCGACCGCGCGATGACCTTGCCGCCGATCACGCCCTGGATGGGAATTTTGAACTGGTGGCGGGGAATCGCTTCGGCCAGTTGCTCGCAGTAGTGCAGCGCCCGGGCCCGCGCCTTGTCGCGGTGGACCAGGTAGGCGAGCGTATCGACCGGTTCGCC
>JAAYEH010000455.1 GCA_012728855.1 Rhodopirellula sp.
GTCGAGCAACGTTGGGAGGGGACGAAGAGTAGAACACGCGCGTGCGCATGGACGGCCGTTCAGTTTTCAGTGTTCAAGTCGGCCTAAACCGCGTGCGTGGGCAACCGATCCAACTCTTCCACCAACTGCCCGAACTGCGAGAGTGCCGCGTCGACGGGTTCGGGTTTCTCCATATCGACGCCGGCGTCGCGAAGCAGGTCGAGCGGGTCTTTCGAGCAGCCGCCTTGGAGAAATCCGAGATACTCGCTCAGTTCCTTCTTTCCGCCGGAAAGCACCCGATCGGACAAGGCGATGGCGGCCGACATCCCGGTAGCGTACTTGTACACATAGAACGCCCGGTAGAAATGGGGAATCCGCAGACATTCCAGTGCGAGTTCGTCGTCAAGCGTGAATTGGGGACCGAAGTATTGCTCCAGCAGTCCGCGGTAGACGCTCTTGAAGCGGTCGCGGGTGAGCGGTTCGTTGCGCTGGGCCAGTTCGTGCGTGATCTTCTCGAATTCGGCGAACATGGTCTGGCGAAAAATCGTGGCCCGCATGGCGTCGACCTGGCGGTTGACCAGGCAAGCCCGCTGGCGGTCGTCCTTGGCGCGGTCCATCAGATGCCGGCTGAGGAGCTGCTCGTTAAACGTACTGGCCACTTCGGCGACGAAGATCACGTAGTCGTAATACTGGTACGGACGGTTGCGGGCCGAATAGTAGCTGTGCATCGAGTGGCCCGCCTCGTGGGCGAGCGTGAATACATGGTCGAGCACATCGGGCTGGTAGTTCATGAGGATGTAGGGATCGCCGTCGAAAGAGCCGGCGCTGAAGGCGCCGCTCTGCTTGCCGCGATTCTCGTAGCGATCGCACCAGCAGCCTTTCAGTCCCTTCTCGAGCGCCTCGCAGTACTCGTCTCCCAGCGGGCCTAATGCGGAAATCACCGCCTCGACGGCCTGGTTCCAGGTATGGCGGGTTTCCAGTTCACTGAGGATCGGCACGTAGGTATCGTAATGGTGGATATCGGCGAGCTTCATCTTTCGGCGCCGGACGTCGTAATAGTGATGCAGGGCCGGCAAGTGGCGGTGGACCGAGTCGATGAGGTTGTCGTAGACGGAAACCGGCACCTGGTCGGGAAAGAGCGAAGCCTCCAAGGCACTCGTAAAGCCGCGGGCCTGGGCGTAGTAGATATCCTTCTGAATGGAACCGTTGAGCGTCGCCGCCAGGGTGTTTTCGTGCGCGGTGTAATGCTTGTAATACTGGTGGAAGGCCGCTTTGCGGACGCTCCGCCTCGGCGAGTGCAACAGCGCGCTGAAGGAGGAATGGCTCAGTTCGATCTGCTCGCCTTTCTCGTTTTTGATCATGCCGAACCGCAGGTCGGCGTCGTTCAATTGCCGGAAAGCTTTGCCGGCCGCCTGGGCCATCTCCGTTTGCATCGCCAGGAGCTTTTCCTCTTTCTCGCCGAGCGTGTGCGGACGGTAGCGGATCAGCCGCGTCAAGAGGAGCCGATAGGGGGCGAGCCGTTTGTCCGCGAGAAACTCGTTCATCCGCGGTTCGGGAATGGCCAGGATCTCGGGCCGGATGTAGCTGGCGGCTTGACCGGCGCGGCTGGCGGCGTTGGTGAAACGGGCCTGCATCCCCTGGTACGTGCTGTTGGCGGTGTCCTCCGCCGTTTTCAGAAAGGCGTAGCTGCCCAGGCGTTCGCCAGCGCGGTCCAACTCGAGGTCGAACTTGAGGCAGGCGGCCAGGGACGGCGCGTCGTCTCCGAGCTTGCCCTGGAACTTCGCGTAGCCTGAGATCCGCTTCTCCCACTTGCCGAACGCTTCCTCCCAGGCTTCGTCGCTTGGGAAAAGGCTGGAAAGATCCCAGCAGTCGGCCGGCTTAACCTTGCTGCGCGGAGGCAATTGCTTGACTTTGCTCATCGACGATGCTCTCGCTGAGGATGGAGGTTCGAGATACGGGGGATGATCGAAGGGCAGACTATTGCTTCTCTTCGGTCGTTGGCCCAGGTGGGGCCTTGGCCGGCGCCGCGGTGCGACTCAAATACTCCGTCGCAGTCACCACGCCGTCGCCGTTGCGATCGAGGCGGGCGAATTCATCCAGTTCGGCGCGGCTCTTGCTCGCGGCAAACTCGGCGAGCGTCAGTTGGCCGTCACCGTCGCCGTCGCGGCTCAAGAATGACGCAGGCAGGGCCGAAGGAAGCCGCGATGAAGGGATGTGGAACTTCGTGTCACGGCGCGGCGACTGCTGCGGTTGCTCGGGGGACGGATCGGCTACGGCTTCGCCGCCGGCGGGCAGATCCGGTTCGCGGTTGTCGGTGGGGACGGCCTCGGAGGTCGACTCGATCATCTCCGGATTCAGCAACGGCGCCATCTCCATAAGGTCGCCGGGCTGAGGCGGCAAGAGCCGTATTTTCCGCTGGCGGCCATAGCCGGCGATGTGTCCGGTCAGTTCCTCGGCGGTGATCGCGCCGTCGCCATCGCGGTCGGCTTGAGCCGGCTCGCCACGCATCCGTCGCCATTCCGCTGCTTCCAACTGCCGGTTGCCGTTGGCGTCGTACTGTTTCAGAAGCCGCCGGGCATAACGGGCGATCTTGGCGGGAATGGTCGCCGGATCGGTGCTCGCTTGCTCGTCAGCGAGATTGAGCCGTTGATCCGACTGTGGCGCCTGCGGCGCGGGGCCCTGGTCGGCACAGGACGTGGACGCCGTCGCGAGAACGATAAGCGTCGGCGAAAAAACAACGGCTGCGCGGGCTGTCATCGATCGGGATTGGCTGCGAACCATCATGGATCACCCTGTTTCGGTTTGAGATTCCTACGTGTCCTCCCGCACATGCAAGTATAACGCCCGCAATCAACGATGTACCCCGCCAGCGGGAAAGCTGTAGCCCGGACACTGTGTGGCCAGGCAAAGAGTCGGGCCGGTCGAAAACAGCGGGCCACGAATCGCACTGCCGACACTGCCTGAACTGCCCTTATTGCCAGAATATGGCTCTCTTGGCGGGGTCTCGAATTGCCCATCTTGTACAATCTCGTGAACCCGGCGCTATCGCCTATGCATCGTCAATTGTATTGACCCCCGCTCCAGGTGCCGTTAGAATCAGAGGCGCGGACAGTCAAATGCGCGCGTCGAGTGGCGCATTGAACCTACCGACATCAGCCTACCATAAAACCTACCTGCCTGAAGATCCACGCTGGCCTGAAAGAACCAGGAACATTGCTGACGCATCAAGGATGATTTTTTCACCGGCACGTCACGGTTGGCGGGCCGGCAGAAGCAGCCACGCCCCAGTTCGCTACTTGCCACGCCATGCTTACTGCTCAGACTCTCCTGTCCAAAGGCTCGCTTGATCCGCGCCAACTGCAGTTGGCGCGCGACGCTCAGGCTGCCCAAGGCCGATTGCATCAGGTCGCTTCGGAACTGAACTTCGCCAGCGAGGAAGACGCGCTGCGGGCAGTCGCCGAATCGCTCGGCCTCGATTACGTCGACATCACCAGTGCCAAGGTCGATCTGTCGCTCTTGGACGAGTTTCCGATCAGGCTGATCCATCGCTACGGCGTTTTTCCGCTGGGTCACGAGGACGGATCGCTGGTGCTGGCTACCGGCAACCCGTTTGATCTGGCGGCGATCGACGCAATCAGCGCGGCAACGGGAGCAAGTGTGCTGCCGGTCGTCGTACTGCCGGGCGAGTTGAACAAGCTGATCAAGACCCACTTGGGCGTCGGCGCGGAAACGATCGACGGCCTGATGGCCCAGCAGCAGGACCAGGACGGCATCGAGATCCTCGAAGACGTCGAGTGGGACGATTCGGAGGCGTCGGAGGCGGCGCAGGAGCCCTCGGTCGTTCGGCTGGTCAACGAGATCCTCACCGAGGCGATCGAGACGCGGGCGAGCGACATCCATCTGGAGTCGCAGGCCGCGGGGATCAAGATCCGGTATCGCATCGACGGCGTGCTGCAGCGTCAGCCGACGCCGCCGGAAATCAACCGCTTCCAGAACGCCATCGTCAGTCGCCTGAAGATCATGGCCAGGCTGAATATCGCCGAGAAGCGGGTGCCGCAGGACGGCCGCATCAAGCTCAAGGTGAGCGGACGCGAGGTGGATATCCGTGTGTCGATCATTCCGATGTTGCACGGCGAGGGCGTGGTGATGCGGATCCTCGACAAGGATCGCATGCAGTTTTCGCTCTTGGGCGTGGGGATGGATGAAGACACGCACGCCAAGTTCAGCCAACTGATCAAGCTGCCGCACGGAATCATTCTCGTCACCGGCCCTACCGGCTCCGGCAAGACGACGACGCTTTACAGTGCCCTGAACGACATCCGCGACGAAGAGACGAAGATCATTACCACCGAAGATCCGATCGAGTATCAGCTCGAGGGGATCAACCAGATCCAAGTCCACAACAAAGTCGGCCTCACCTTCGCGGCGAGCCTCCGCAGCATCCTCCGCCACGACCCCGATGTCGTGCTGGTCGGCGAGATCCGCGACTTGGAGACCGCCGAGAACGCCGTGCAGGCGTCGCTCACCGGGCACCTCGTATTCAGCACCCTGCACACCAACGACGCGGCCGGCGCGTTCATGCGGTTGATCGACATGGGCGTGGAGCCGTTCCTGGCGTGCAGCACCGTCGAGGGCATCATGGCGCAGCGGCTGGTGCGGACGCTCTGCAAGCAGTGCCGCCGGCGCTACACGCCGACGGCCGACGACGTCCCGCCCGACTTCCCCTTGGAGTCGTGCCTGAAGAGCCGCACGCCGGTGTACCAGGCGGCCGGCTGCCGGCATTGCCGAGGGACGGGCTACTCGGGGCGCGTGGGGATCTACGAGCTTCTGGTCACCGACGACGAAGTCCGCCGGTTAGCGAGCGAACGGGCTCCGTCGAATCTCGTGAAGCAGGCCGCCATGAAAGCCGGAATGCGGACCTTGCGGCAGGACGGTTGGCGCAAGGTGCTCCGCGGACAAACCACCGTCGACGAAGTGCTTCGCGTCACCAAAGCCGATTGAGATCGGCGAAAAGGGGTCGGGAGTCTTTTTTCCGTGCCGGCTGCGGCCGTCACGGAAAAAAGACTCCCGACCCCCTTGCTCCCGCCCCCGTTTTTCCATGCCTGAATTCGCTTATACCGCTCGCACTCTCAGCGGAGAAGATGTTGCCGGCGTCCTGACCGGCGGCAGCAAGCGGGAGATTCTTGCCGCGCTGGCGGAGAAGTCGCTCTATCCGCTGCACGTCGAGAGTCGCGAAGCGGCCCGCCCCCGCTGGCAAGGCAGGAGGAAGAAGCGGATCAAAGCGCAGGTCGTGGCCATGAATCTGACGCAGTTGGCCGACCTGCTCGGCAACGGCGTGCCGTTACTGTCGTCGTTGGACATCCTCGCCCAGCAGGCCACCCATCCGTCGCTGCGAGAAATCCTCGTCGACGTCCGCGATCAGGTCTCCGAAGGGACGCCGCTGGAGGATGCGATGGCGAGATACCCGCAGGTGTTCGGCGAATTGACGGTGAGCATGGTCCGCGCCGGCTCCGAAGGCGCCTTTCTCGAAGACGCCTTGAAGCGAACCTCCGACTTCCTTGAACTCCAGGAGGAACTCAAGGGGCGGATGGTCAGCGCGATGGCTTATCCGGCGTTTCTGGCCGTGGCAGGCTTCTGCGTCACCGTTTTCTTGATCGTCTTCTTCGTGCCGAAGTTCGCCGAGTTGTTCAGCCGGCTGGAGGAACAGGGAGGCGGGCTGCCCATCGCCACCGTCGTGCTTCTGGGAATGAGCGACGGGCTGAGCCGCTACGGGTTGTTTTTGATCGGCGTGGCGGTCGCGGCCATCGCCTGGGGCCGCCGCTGGGCCGCCGCCGAAAAGAGCCGGATGCTCATCGATCGATGGAAGTTGAAGATCCCGGTCGCCGGGAAGATCTACCTCGGTTTCGCCGTCTCGCGGTTTTGCCGCGTGCTGGGGACGCTGTTGAAGAACGGCGTCTCTTTGTTGCGGGCGCTGGAAATCAGCAGTGACTCGGCCGGCAACCGCGTGTTGGCCGAGGCGATCCGCGCCTCGGCGGAAAACATCTCTTCTGGCGAAACGCTTTCCCGCCCGTTGGCCGCCTGCGGCCTCATTCCGCGGCCGGTGATGGCCATGATCAGCGTGGCCGAGGAGTCGAACAATCTCGACGCCGTGCTGATCAATGTTGCCGACGGCATCGATCGCACCACCAGCCGACAGTTGGACATTATGGTCCGGCTCGCCGAGCCGGCGCTGCTGATGGTGATGGGCGGGGTCATCCTGTTTGTGCTGGTGGCGCTGTTGCTGCCGGTGTTTGAAATGAGTGCCAACATGAGTTGATGGGAGCCGACGGTTCCGCCGTGTGGCCGGATACGAACTCTCTTTTTTTCTTGCGAGGAGGAACTGGAAAATGTTACGCCGAAACAGACGAAACGCTCGCCGTCGCGGCTTCACCCTGATGGAAATGCTGGTCGTGCTGGCGATCCTTGTCCTGCTGGTGGCGATGGTCGCTCCCAGGCTGCTGGGCACCCAGAAGAAAGCGAACATCAGCGCGGCCAAGACCCAGATCGGACTGCTTAAGGGCGCTCTGGAACGCTACGCCTTGGACATGAACGGCTTTCCGACCACCGAGCAGGGGCTCTCCGCGCTGGTCCAGGCGCCGACCGCGGACGGCATCAGCGGTGGTGTTGTCGATGGCGGCGACGCCGGGATGGGCATGGAGAGCGAAGGCACGACGGGTTCGTCGTCGAGTTGGGCGGGCCCTTATGTCAACTCCAACGAGTTGCCCAAGGATCCGTGGGGCCGCCAGTACCAGTACGAGTATCCGCCCACGCACGGCAGCGGCGAGTATCCCGACATCTGGTCGTACGGCCCCGACGGCGAGGACGCCACCGACGACGACATCGTGAGTTGGAATCAATCCCAGGAGGGCGGTGAGATGGGCGGTGGGGGCGAGGACATGCCCGCCCCGGTGGAAGACGCCCGGTAATTCTGTCCGCGCCTTGGCCGCGGAGGGAGCCAGTCGATGTCGCGCACCCGCGGTTACACCCTGCTGGAGCTATTGATCGTCGGAGCACTGATCGCGGTGCTGGTCGGCTTAGCCATGCCGGCCATGCGCCGCCCCTTGGCCAGGAGCCAGTTGCGCGGGGCGGCCTCCGAACTCCGCATTGCTTTGGCCAAGACCCGGCTCCGCGCGATTGAGTCCGGCGCGATTTGGACGCTTCGATATCAACCGGGTTCCGGCCGCTTCGCCATCGCGCCGCGACCGGCTCCGACCGCGGCGGAGGGTTTTGAAACCGCCGACGTCGGCGGCGAACTCGCCGAGGAGCCGGAAACGCAGCAACTGGACAACGATATCCTGTTTCATGATCCGGAAACAGCCCCGGTGGCGGCGCAGCCGAGTGTGGCCGCCTTCACCGGTGATCTCGCGACAACGACGGTGATTGAGACGGTTGCGCCGTCGGCGATTGCGGGGATGGAGCAATGGTCCGCCCCGGTGTTCTTCTACCCGACCGGGCGAACGTCCAGCGCGCGTTTCCGGCTGCTGGGCCGGTACGATGAGTTTGTCGACGTGACACTGCGCGGGCTCACCGGGTCGGTCAAGATCGGCAATCTGCAAGGCGCGAAGCCGGCTCAGGGGGTGTTGCCATGAACCGAGCGATTCGCCGGGGCGCGACGTGCAAGAGGGGCGACATGGGAAGGGGTCGGGAGTCTTTTTTTCGTGTCGGCCGGGCGATGCTTTCGTATATGGACGGACGCTTTTCCGGCCGACACGAAAAAAAGACTCCCGACCCCCTCGGCCCCGCTACCACCCGTTCCATGCCGATACGAGACAGGATGCCAATCTGCCCCGCGACGAACCCTCGCCGCCACGCCGGGCGACGCCTTCGGTCGCGCGGCGGTTTCTCGCTGCTGGAAGTGATCCTGGCCGCCACGGTGCTGCTGGGCTCGGCGATCGTGCTGTTCGAATTGGCGGCGATCGGCCGCGAGCACGTGAATTCGACCGAACAATTGGCCCTGGCCCAACGCCTCTGCGAAACGCGGATCAACGAGATTCTCGCCGGCCAACAGCAGGCCAAAGCGGTCGAAAAGGAAGAATTGCTGGATTATCCCGGCTGGAATCTTGCCGTGGAGGTCGATCCGGTCAGTGGTCAGACCGGGTTGTCGGCTTTGCGGGTGACCGTATTCCGAGAGGCCGACGCGCAGCACCGCGCCAAGCGGTACACGCTTGTCCGTTGGGTCCGCGACGGACAGCAGCAGCCTTCCTCGCCGTCGGATTCGGCTTCGTCGTCTTCTCCCCCGCCGCCGGCCGAAGGGGTGGAGCCATGAATCCGAACGCCTTCTTTACTCAAACTGTAAACGTAGTTGAAAAGGGGACTGGCTCCGAGCGCGGCCTTGGCTGGAATCTACGTGAAATCGCTGACCTCTTGGTGCCAGTCCCCTTTTCAACGGGCCATCAGGTTGGTCCGCCGAGGAAAGGGGACAGGCACCGTCGCCGCAACCCCAAATCTCACGGAACATCTAGGGCTGCGACGGAGCCAGTCACCTTGGCTCGGCTGCCGCACTTGCAGTTCGCCTCCTTCACTGCGGACCGTCCGCCCGTCCGCAGCGGTTTCACGCTGTTGGAAGTCCTTCTGGCCACCGTGCTGATGGCGACACTGCTGGCGGGCATGTGGAGCCTGCTGGATACCTATACCCGCTTGTTTGAGAGCGGGCAGACGCGGACCGAGCAGGCGCAGCTCGTCCGCTCGCTCTTGCGTCAGATTGCCGACGATTTCCGCAGCGCGATCCAAGACACCGCATCGCGTCCGCCGCAAACGCCCGCCACGACGCCCCTGCGCCGCTTCGGACTTTTCGGGACGTCCGACTCGCTGCAGGTGGATATCATGCGCGTGGCGTCGATCGAGGATTGGACGGCCGGCTTCCAGGACTCGGCTGCCGCCACGGTAGATGTCACCGAACTGACCTCAGAGGACTCCGGTCCGAAGGCGCCCGAGTTTCGCACCGTCTTGTATTCGTTTGAGGATCGGACCGACACCCTCGGTCTGGAAAGCCCGCTGGAGACGGAGCCAACGCAACGAGTGCGCCGACCGGGGCTGGTTCGCCGCACTCTGGACTGGGAATTGCCCGGCGGAGAGGCCGATCGGCCGGAGAACAACCCGGATCTGAAGTCGGCCATTCCCGACCCCAACGAACCGCCGCCGGATTCCGATCCGTTGGCGGAAAAGTCGCTCGAAGATCTCTTGGCCGACGACGACGTGCTCTACGTGCCCGAGGTGGTGGGCATTGAGTTCCGCTACTTTGACGGCCGGGCGTGGACGACCTCCTGGAACAGCATCGAGCGAAAATCGTTGCCGGCCGCGATCGAAGTTCGGCTGCAAGTCGAGCCGCTGGGCGAGAAGACCGGTGACCCGTTCGCCAACCCGAACCAGCAGGTCGGCGACGTCGAATTCGTCGAAGAACAAAACCCTTCGGATCTCAATGCCTTGACCGCCGAATCCGGCCCCGCCACGCATCGAGTGGTGGTTTACTTGCCCGTTTCCTCCTTGCAGCGACAGGCGGAGAAGACCGGCACGCTTACGCAGCGGATCGGAGCCGGAGTGGAGAACCGCGCCATGCAGAAGCTCGAGGGACGGCGCCAGCGCTATCGCTCGCGGGCTGATTCCGGGTCGAGTCCTCCGGCGGACCAGCACTTGAGGAGTTCCCAGTGAACCTTTCCGCCAAGCAGAGAGTCAAGAGTCAAGAGTCGAGAGCCGAGAGCCGATTGGATGGCAACCGAGAAGGGGTCGGGAGTCTTTTTCCGTATCGGCCCCAACGCCGGTTGGAATGTCCAGCCCGGTCGGCGGCCGATACGGAAAAAGACTCCCGACCCCCTTGCGCCACGTTTCGCCGACATCGCCGTCCGCGACGAGGGCTGGTGATTCTGATCGTGGTCATTGTCGTGGCCATGCTTAGCCTGTCGGGGCTAAGCTATGTGTCGTTGCTGTATACCGAACACAAGGCGGTACACGTCGGCGGCGACGAGATCCAGGCGGATCACCTGGTCGGATCCGGCGAGGAGATGCTGAAGGCTTTTTTGGAAATGCCCTCTGCCGCGCAGGAAGAGGCGGGCGGCTGGTACGACAACGCCGATCGTTTTCGCGGCGTACTCGTCCTTGGCAGCGAGCGATCCGGCCGGCGCGGCCGATTCACCATCCTTTCGCCGGTGGTGGAAAACGGCGAGGCCGCGGGCATCCGTTTCGGCCTGGAAAACGAGTCGGCGCGGCTCAACCTCGGCGTTCTGCCGCTATGGGAGCGGCGGCATCCCGGGGCGGGCCGCGAAGCGCTGATGGGACTGCCCGGCATGACCGAATCGGTGGCCGACGGTGTGCTCGATTGGATCGACGCCGATGCCAACCAGCGCGACTACGGCGCCGAGGAAAGCTACTATGTCGGCCTCGGTGCGCCCTACGCGCCTCGAAACGCCCCGCCCACGTCGCTGGAGGAACTGCTGCTGATCCGCGGCGTGAGTCGCGAGCGGCTTTTCGGACGCAACCCACTCTTCAGCGCGCCGGCGGAAGAGCGGTCCGATTCCGATCGGCAGTCGCCGCTGAGTTTCGAACTCTCTGGCGCCGAAAGCCCTTGGGCGTCGTTGTTGACCGTGGCGAGTGCGGAGCGCAACAGCACGCCTGACGGGGATCCTCGCATCGATCTGAACGGGCGGGATCTGACCGCCCTTCATCAGCAACTTTCGCTCGCGCTGCCTGCCGACTGGGCGCGGTTCATTGTCGCCTATCGACAGTATGGGCCGTACCAAGGACGAGACGCATCGGGCAGCGACGAAGGATTCCAGCTCGACCTGAGCCTGCCCGCGAAATACCGCCTTCGCAGCCCCTTGGACGCAGTGGGCGTTCGGGTGCGGATTCCTCGCGGCGGCGATGAGAAACCGATCCTTCTGACCAGCCCCTGGAGCGACGACCCGGCATCGCTTCGCGACAGCCTGCCGAGCCTGCTCGACCAGACCACGGTCGAGCGTTCTCCCGTGATTTTGGGGCGAGTGAACGTGGATCTCGCGCCGCGGGAGGTTCTGCAGGCGGTCCCCGGGATCGACGACTCGTTGGCCGATCGCATTGTCTCATCGCGGAGTTCGGGATTGTCCGATGGCGATGCGGGGCGTCGGCACGCCCTCTGGCTGCTGACCGACGGCATGGTCAGTCTGGAGACGATGCGACAACTGTTGCCGTTCGTCACGGGCGGCGGAGAGGTGTATCGGGCCCAAATCGTCGGCTTTTTCGATCATCCCGGGCCCTCGGCGCGCATCGAGGTGGTGATCGATGCTACCGCCCGGCCGCCCCGCCAAGTATACTGGAAAGACCTGAAGATGTTGGGGCCGGGCTATCCGCTGGAGACCCTCGGCGGAGAGCCGTCGGCCGATGCGGAAACGCTGTCGGTGTGGAAGCGAGACCAGCAATAGAAAAGCACCTAATCCCAAACAAACACGAAGGCTCAAAGAAACCTGAATCGCCACGGCGTGTGCCACTGTTTGGGATGGAATGGATGTTCCATGCCGGTGGACGTCCCACCATCCCAAGCAGTGCCGCGTGGCCCTATTGCGTATGATTGGCGACCGCACTGCTTGAAGTTGTGGTGAGGTCGTTTCCAGTGGTTACCCTGTACAACTTCAAGCAGTGCCACACGGCAATCTCGGTTTTCGATAGTTGATGAGTCTGTAGATCGGATCCGGATTTTTTCCTTCCTCCTGCTCCCATTCATCCTTATGCCGCTGCTTGCCGTCGACTGGGATCGCCGCGAAGCCCGCTATATTCTCGCCTCCGTGTCGGGCGATCGTCTGACGATCCATGCCGCGGCGGCGGTGCCATTGGTGGATGTCGTGGAAGGCGGGCATGCTCCGCATCCTGACGTAGGCAATTCCTTGCGTGCCGCCTTGGCGGACCAGAAGGTTGGGCGGCCGACGACCTTGGTGGGGGTGGACCGTTCCAGCGTGGAGCTTTTGCAGTGTACGCTCCCGCCGGCACACGACAGCGAGCTGCCCGAGATGGTCGCCAATCAGGCCATGCGGGAGTCGCCGCAGGTCACCGAGCAGTCGATTCTCGATTTCGTGCCGCTGGACGAGGTCGCGTCCGCGCCGCGAAGGGTTCTCGCCGTTGCCCTCTCCCCGGATCGGCTGGGACAAATCAACGAGACGTGTTCGGTGGCGGGCTTGAGGCCGAGCCGGCTGCTGTTCCGGCCGCTGGCTGCGGCATCGCTATTGGTTCGCGCCACGGCGCCACCGGAGCAGGTCTGCCTGGTCGTCAACCGATTGGCCGACGAGGTCGACCTGACCGTGCTGGTCGAAGGTCGCCCGGCGCTGTTGAGGACCGTGCGTCTGCCCACCGCTACCACCGAGGACAAACTTACCCAGCGACTGCTGGGCGAGATCAATCGCACGGCCGTCGTGGCGCTGCAAAACGAGTCCAATGGCGGGGGGATCGAGCGCGTCTACATCCTCGGGTCGCCGGCCAAACGACGATGGCTGGCCGACCGCATCCGTGATGAGCTTCTCCTGCCGGTGACGGTGGTCGATCCGTTCGAGTCGGCGGATATTCCCGAGGATCTCGTCCCGGCCGAGTCGGGCCGCTTCGCGTCGCTGATGGGCATGCTGCTGGACGAGGTGCAGGCCGGCGCCCACGCCATCGACTTCCTGCACCCCCGAAAGAAGCCGCAGCCGCCCAACTATCGCCGTCTGGCGACAGCCGCCGGCCTGCTCGTCGCGGCGGTTCTGGCGGCCGCCGGCTACTTCGTTTACGACCAGATCGCGACGCTCGATGCCGATATCGCCGGGCTGACGCTCCGTAAGAAGGAACTCGACCAGTCGCTGAAGAAGGCGGCCGATCAGCAGAAGGTCGTCGCGGCCTTTGAACAGTGGCGCGCCGGCGACGTGACCTGGCTCGATGAACTCCGCGACCTCTCCCAGCGTTTTCCTCCCTCGCGCGACGCCATCGTCTTGCGGATGAACCTCGCGCCGGCCCGCGGCACGGGCGGATCGATCGACATGCAGTGTCTCGTGCGGGATCCCACCATCGTCGTTCGCATGGAGCAGGCCATTCGCGACCAATTCCATCAGATCCGCAGCAAACGCGTGCAGCAGCGCGGCAAGGAGAAAGCCTACACTTGGCAGTTCGAGACCTCGATGTACGCAGCCCGCCGAGACAAGCAGCAGTACCTCGGCAAGCCCGATGAAGAGGAGAAAGCGCCGGCTAAGGCCGTGGCCGGCGCGAAGCCGCCGCGCCCCGCCGGAGCGAAGGCCGCGGGGGAGGTGAAGCGATGATCGACAAGTATCGCAAGCACATCCTCTACGGCATTCTGGCTGCGATGTTCCTGTTCTACCTGGGCGACTGGTTTCTGCAGAACGCCGTGGAACAAGGGCCGCTTCAAGATCGCCGCAATACGATTGCCGGGCTGGAGTCGGATATCGAAAAGAGAGAAAGTCGCCTTCTCCGCGCCCGGGAGATCGGCAAGCAACTGACGGTATTGCAAGCGCGATCGCTCCCGTCCGACGTCGAGATCGCCCGTTCGCTTTACCAGGGTTGGCTGTTGGAATTGGTCAACTACGTCGAACTGTCCGCCCCGAACGTCGATTCCGGCAACCCCTTGAGCCGGCGCGGATTGTTCAACGTCATCTCCTTTTCCGTTCGCGGGCGCGGAACGCTCGAGCAGCTCACGCGCTTTCTTTATGTCTTCTACCGCGCCGGCCATTTGCACCAGATCCGCTCCCTGGCGATCACGCCGCTGAAGGGGACGGATCTGCTCGACTTGGCGATTTCGATTGAAGCCATCGCCTTGCCCACCGCCGACCGCAAGGCGAAGCTGACCAGTCTACAGTCCGATCGCCTGGCGTATGACGCCCTGGACGAATACGACGTGATTGTGCGGCGCGACCTTTTCGGCGCCGGAGGCGCGTCGGAGGCCACCGACTTCACCTATCTGACGGCGGTCAACTATGTCAACGGCGAGCCGGAAGCGTGGTTCGACATTCGCACCGACGCCAAGCTTCTGAAACTCCGCCGGGGCGACATTCTGCAAATCGGCCCCTTCGAGGGGACGATCGCCGAAATCGCTGATACGGACGTCGTACTCCAGTCCGGTTCGGAGCGGTGGCTGCTCGGCGTGGGCGAAAACCTCGCGCAAGCATCGGCCCTGCCGCCGGAGTTCTGACGGGTCGATTGTCGCATCTCTCGCATCCGTGTTACCAGAACGACGGCCGAGTAGCACGGATGGCAAAGCCGGGGCACGGATGGAAGAGAAAGGTCGGGGTCTTTCAGTATACGATCCGACAGTTGTTTCTCGAATGATGCCTACCAGCTTCTGAATACCCCCAGCGCGCCGCCAAAGCCCTCGCGCAGCGCGGCGCCCTCGATCTGTAGGTGCCAACCGTTCTCGCCGAGCGGGGCGCGCCACCCCAGAAAGCCGCCCCAGCCGGCTTTGTCGCGGATCGTTTTGTCGTCGATGCTGTCTTCGATGTCCCAGTCGGGTCCGAATTCATGGGTGCGAACGTCGGCGCGGGTGTAAGCGAAGTGGAGCAGCGGTCCGCCATAGAGAATGCTTCGACCCAGATCACATCCCAGCGACAGCCCGGCGTTGATCTCCATCGTCGGGTCGAAGAACAGCTCCTGATAGACGTCGTAATCCCAGCGAACCGTCTCCTTCACGCCGGAATAACAGGCGGCCTCCAAAGAAGCTCCCAGCGACCATCGGCCGCGCTGCCAGGCCTTGCCGCGGAGGCCTCCCGATAGAAAGGCTGGATATCCGTCGATGTGGACATCGTGGACCCTCCCCGCTTCGTAACTCTCGATGTCGTTGACCACCCAGTCGGAACCGCCCACCCGGCCGAAAGCTTCCAGGCAGTCGCTGAAGCCGAACGAGCCTTCGGCGAAAATGCGATTGCGATCGACCTGGTAATCGTAGGGCATCCATCGGCTATGCGAATTGTGGATCCCGACGCCCAGCGAGTAACCGTGTCGCACGCTACGAGGTTGCGGCGGTCCGATCTGAGCGGAAACCGGCACAGCGGTTGCCAACACCAACAGAACCGCGGGAATGACGTGACGCATACGACCAATCAAGAGATCGCACTCCGGGATTCGTAACGATATTACTGGTCTTATCGGATCGACCGGTTCGAAGGATTATCGCGGAGGCTCCGGCAAGGCAAACATTTCCGACCGCCGGCCCCCCATGCGAGCCGAACAAACGGAATAATCGTTACAGATTAACCAGCAGACTGTTCAGCAGACGCTTACTCCGCCGCCGCCACGACCGCCTTCATCTTGACCAACCCGGTTCTGGCCACCTCCAGCGGATCCTGCTCCCAGAGTTTTCCGTTGAACAACTCCAACGAGAGCAGGCCGCGGAAGCCTGTGCGGTAAAGCGTTTGCAGTACCTCGCCGAGCGGGCAGACACCGTCGCCCGGATAGACGCGATGGCCGTCGTTGATCGTTTCACGCGGCGGATCGTCGGGGTAATCGTTGAGATGAAAAACATGCATGGCGCCGCCGTTGAGCTGATTCAGTCCGCCGAAATCATTGCCGCCTTTGTAGAGATGGTAAGCATCCAGTAGAAGACAGGCATCGCCGTGAGCGGCTTCGATCACGACGAAGGCGGCTTCGCCAAGGCGGCTCAGTGTCAGCGAGGAGCCCCACACTTCCAGTTGCGGCACGACGCCCACCTCGCGGCCCAACTCCAGCACAACGCGGTAGCGCTCGGCCACCTTGCGCAAATCGATGCCCGCGATCTTGTTGATCCCGGCGGGCGGGGCGGCGATGTGGGTGCCGCCGATGGCGGCCACCAGATCCATGTCGCGACGGAATTGCTCCAGTCCCTTGGCCCGCTGGGCATCGTCCTCGGCGGCCCAGTTCGCGAACCCGATCGCGCTGGCGACCGAGAGCCCAAGGTCCGCAATCCGTTGCTTCATGTCGGCCAGCGACCCGCCCTCGTCGACGTAGCGTTGGATATTACGGACCCAGGGTTCGATCGCCTGGTAACCCGCCTTGGCGGTAATTTCAACCTCCTTGTCCAAAGGGAGCTTCTGGCCAAGGATCGTCGCCGTATTGAAACAATAGCCAAATGCTTCGGCGGGAATGAGGCTGGTCTTCAACTCGGCGGCCGTCGACCGAAGGGGCGACGAAGCAGCCGCGGCGACGCCGGCACAGGTCCAGGCAAGCATTTCGCGGCGGGAAATGTTGTCAGGCATCAACAAGGGGGCTCCAAGAAAGGGGAGGCGGTAAACATCGGTGTTCATGGATTCGTTGTAGCGTGCCCCGATTGGCGTCACAATCCCCCATGTTCCTTGTTTCCAACCAAAGGCTGCGCTACACTGGCAAACACCCTCCGGAGGATGCTGTCGATGACTCAACCGCGAAATCGCTTTGCCCGACGCAATCTGATCGCAGCCGCCGCCGGCGCGGCTGGCTGGCTTCTGGGCCGACGATTTGTCTGGGGTTCCACGCAAGCGGAAACGCCCGCCGATCCGCAGGCCATCCCCTGGTCGCGGAGCGTGCCGGTTCGCTACCAGGCCGACGTCGCCGTGATTGGCGGCGGGATTGCCGGTGTCGCGGCCGCCTGTGCCGCGGCGCGGAGCGGCGCCCAAGTGGTTCTCGTCGAACGGTTCGCGGTGACCGGCGGCGATTTGACTGCCGGCGGAGTGGCGAATTTCTGCGGCGAGACCACCGGTCAAGGGGAAGTGTTCGATGAAATCGTTGCCGATCTGGAGCGTTTCGGCGCCATCGCTCCGTACCAACACCCGTATCCCAAACAATCGACGCGGGTGTTCGATCACCATATTCTGGCCACCGTCCTCCAGGAGATTCTTCTTCGCCGCGGCGTGAAATTGCTGCTGCACACACCGCTGGCCGATGTCGTTCGGAGCGACGACGGGCGACTCACCGCCGGCATTCTGTGCGGCAAATCGGGACCGGAGGCGATGGAGGCGCGGCAGTTCATCGACGCCAGCGGCGAGGCCGACGTTGTCCGCCGAGCCGGATTTCCCGTCATGAAAGGCCGACCGCAGGACGGACTGCAACTGCCGATGTCGATGATGTTCTTCGTCCGGCACGTCGACGAGCAACACGCTCAAGCCCAATTGCCCGAGGGCTGGTTCGAGCCGGTCCGGGCCAAAGAGGATCTGCCGATGACCAGTGTCTGGCCGAACGGACCGGGCAGCAGCGCCCTGAAGGTCAAGATTCCCGGCTTCGATTCCACGGATACCGAGTCGTTCACCGCCGCCGAGATTCGAGCCCGCCGCCGCGTCTGGGAAGTGCTCGACTACTATCAGCAGGTCGAGAAGAAACCGTGGCGCTACGACGGATGCTCACCGCAGATCGGCATTCGCGAAGGCGCGCGGGCGGTGGGCCGCTACGTGCTCTCGGTCGATGACCTCCGCGCCGGCCGCACGTTCGACGACGCCGTCGCCCGCGGAGTCTTTTATCTCGACGGGCACAAGCCCGACGACGACAAGCGGACCTACATCCTTTCCAAGGATCAACTCCACGTGCCTCCGTACCAGATTCCCTTGCGGAGCCTGATCGTCCGCGACGCCAAGAACCTGCTGGTCGCGGGCAGATGTTTTTCCGCCGATCAACTGGCCCTGTCCTCCGCGCGGGTGAGCACGACGTGCGCGATGATGGGCCAGGCCGCGGGGATCGCCGCGGCCATGAGCGTCGAGGAGGGTTGCGATCCTTTCGATCTCGACCCGCGCGACGTTCGCCGCGTGGTCGAAGAGCGGGGCGCCCGGCTGGAGAATTGAGCCTCGGCCGCAGAAGAACCTTGGAGTGCGCACGACTTGCGATACGCGTCTCCAGCACACAACATTCGGGAGCCAGTCCCCGTTTCCGGATAGCCACTAAGAGCCTATCCCAAAACCGCCGGGGACTGGCTCATTTTGCGGAGTCTTCGGAGCAAAATGTGCCTGTCCCCCTCTCCGCCAAGGTTTTGGGATAGGCTCTAAGTCACGCGCACCCCAAAGTTGCACCCAGGGATCCGCTCTAGCCGTGCAAGTCCCCAGGTGCAAGATCGCGTTGCGCCAGGTGGCGAATGGCATAAACGACTACCCGCGTGGGACGTACGGCAAACACGATGCGGTGCGTCCGACGCTTTCCGCTCCCGTAATTGAGCTGACGGAGATCGATGGGAAAGCGGTGGTTCTCTCGCGCAAACGGACAGCGGTCGGGGGCTTCCTCAAGGGAGTAGAGCGATTGAAGAATGCCTTCAAACCATCGGTCGGCAGCCTCCGGCGAGCGGCAGGCGTACCACTCATAGAAAGAATGGAGGTTCCTTTCAGCCCGCTCGGTCAACACGACCTCGTATCTCATCGCTTCGCCGAAATGCCGAATTTCTCTCTCATGGCCTGCTCGACCTCGGCAATTGGCGTCACGCGGCCGGCCCGCTCGTCCTCAATACCGGCTGCGATGGCCGCGATGTCCGCATTTTGCAATTCCAGCGCGTCCATTGCTTCCCGCAAAACTTCGTCTCGGCTCCGGTAAGCGCCTGTCGCGATTTGTGCCTCGACGCGTTGCTGGATATCTTGCGAGAGTTCGTATGACACGGCAGTCGCCTTTCACACAGATCCGCTGGCTTATTTACCTTTTCAGGATAGGACTCAGCCCGCTCCGGGTCAAGTCCGCGTCGGACCAGGATGGGACGGCTGGCGAGATTGGCCGGCCGTGTATGCACACGCTCACGGCGTGCGATATGCGTCTTCAACCAATCCGATCTCGTCGAAGGGAATCTTCCGGAATCCAGCAACTTTCGTGTAAACCGGCGAGTCGGGCTGGAGCTGGAAGTTCATCTTCCCGGCATCGACGAATGACGGATCTTCATCGATAAGGTTGTCCTCGAACGTGACATACTGCCTCGCCGCCTTCTGCACACCGTCCCATTTGCCTCCGAAGGAGACATTGCGGGCGACGAGGTTCCCCTTCGGCGCCGCCGGATCGTCGTCGAGAATATCGACCAGTCGCGGATAGCGATTGCGCCAGAGCGGATCCAGGTAGGGCATGGCCTTCAGCCGCTGGGTCATCGTGGTGGCAACGCTGCCGGCCGCCCAACCCTGAGCGCGGGCGTCGATGTGCAGGGCGGGCTTGCAATCGACGAAAACGTTATTCTCGACGACGTTGTCGCGGCCGCCGCCGATGAAGGCCGCCCGCGTGACGTCGTAGAAGACGTTTTCGGAAATCGTCGTGCCGCAGAACATGTCGTCGAGGTAGACGCCCACGCAGCCGCGGTTCTCGAAACCGGTGACGTGGTGCATGAAATTGCGCCGGATGACGGTGCCGCGCATCGTCCAGTCGCGGCCGGCGTAGATCGCGCCCGCGTCGTTCGATTCGAAGCAGACGTGATGGATCTCGTTCAACTCGATCAGGTGGTCGTTGCCGCCGAAGGAGACGGCCATGTGCGGCGCGTCGTGGATCAAGTTGTGGGCGACCCGGATGCCGACGCCGTTGATCGCGACCGCCGGCTGGTACATGCGGTCCCAAAGGCCGTAGTCGTGGATGTGATTGTTGACGGCGTAGTGGCCGGCGGGCGTCAGCGACTTTCGGTCGCCGCCGGAGAGCGACACGCCGCCGCCCCCCAGCCGGTAGATGTCGCACGACTGGACGCCGCTTTGGCGGCCCCCGGAGAGCCGCACCGCCCAGCCGCCGAGGTTTCGCAGCGTGCAGCCCGCGATTTCGACCTGCTCGCCTTCGGAGATGGTCAACGCCGTACCGCGGGCGGCCTCGAAGGTGATGCCGCGGATGGTGACGTGCGAGGCGTTTTTCAAGGTGACCAGTCCGCTGGCCACGGACAAGGTTGGCTGACCTTCATCAATCGGTCCGGGCGGCCAGAAATAGAGGACGCCTGCTTCCCGATCCAGATACCATTCGCCCGGCGAGTCGATTTCCGAGAGGAGGTTGAAGGCATAGAACCACTGCCCCTTGCGGTAGCCGTAGCTATGATAGGGCGGTTGGACCGACAGAATCCGCTGCTTGGTGTCGATCGATTCGATCTTGTGACGCTGATCGGACCAGTCCCAGAACCAATAGCCGTGGACCCAACCGTCGTTCTCTCCGATCCAGCGGCTGGGCCTGTCGCCCTCGTACATGAACTTGCCGTGCCGATCTCCCTTGGTTCCGCGAACGTCGACCGGATTGCCGCCGACCAAGTCGACGATCTTGACGAACCCATCGTTGGGCCAGCGCGCCACGGTCATCGGCTTGCCGGCGTAGTACAGCTCCGCACGGTTGCCCGTGACATCGCCGAGATCCTGGATCCCCAGGGCGCGGAGGTCGGCTTGAAGGATCTTGCCGCGAGCCGGCGCCTCCAGTCGTTCAAGCACGGCCGGGTCGCTTACCGGCTTGAAACCGGTGATCCGCTTGCCGCCGGAGATCACGACCTGTTCCCCTTCGGCGCCACGGTAGATGATCGGCGACGACTCCGTGCCCGAGTCGTCCGCCGTCAACTCCAACGGCCCGCTTCGCTCGTAGCACCCACCGCGCAATGTCACCACGACACCCCCTTCGGGCAGGCCCTGTTTCTTCAACGCACGAACGGCATCGCGGGCGCGCTCGAGCGTGGCCAGCGGACCGTCGGTCTTGGCGGCGTTAGGCTCGGGCAGCGTGCCGGACCAGTTGTCGTTGCCCGCGGTGGAGACATAGAGCGCGTGTGGCGCGGCGTCGACGACATTCGCCGACATTGCCAGCAGGGCAAGCAGGAAGATATTGGGCAGAGTGAATAGGGGCTTGTGTGGTTTGATCATGACAATTCTCCTGGTGACTTAAAATCGGTGAACGAATCGGAGTCGCAACCGCAAAGGGGTCGGGAGTCTTTTTCCGTATCGGCCCCACCGCCGCTCGGCAAGTCCAGCACGGTCGGCGGCCGAGACGGAAAAAGACTCCCGACCCCTTGTGCCACGTGTTTCATTCCTCCAAGGTTTGATGCGACGGCTTTGCTTCCCTCAGCCTGGCGCGGATTTCCTCCAGTCGTCGGGCGAGGTCGGCCTCGAATCCGCGCTGGACGGGGCGATAATACTCCCGCTCGACGCCGAGGTAATCTTGCGCGGCGATGCCGTCCGGATGATCGTGGGCATACTGATAATCTTCTCCGTGGCCAAGTCGCTTGGCGCCGGCGTAATGCCGATCGCGAAGATGTACGGGGACGGGCAGGAGGCGGCCTTCGCGGACATCCCGCCGCGCCTCGCCGATGCCGACCGTCGCCGCGTTGGACTTCGGCGCGCAGGCCAAGTAGGTCACGGCCTGGGCGAGCGTCAACTGGCATTCCGGCAGTCCGACCAGCTCGCAGGCATGCGCCGCGGCCACGGCCAGCGGCAGCGCGGCCGGGTCGGCGTTGCCGACGTCCTCGCTGGCCAGGATCACGATGCGGCGGGCGAGAAAACGGACGTCTTCGCCGGCTTCGAGCATCCGCGCCAGCCAATAGAGAGCGGCGTCCGGATCGCTGCCGCGAACGCTCTTGATCAGCGCGCTGATCGAGTCGTAGTGGGAATCGCCCGACCGGTCGTATTCGAGGGCCTTACGTTGCACCGACTCCGCGGCAAGCTGGCGGGTGAATTCGATCGGCGACTCACCGCTTGAAAGCACTCCAATCTCCAGCGCCGAAAGAGCCCGCCGGGCATCGCCGTCGCTCACCTCGGCGAGGTACTCCAACGCATCGTCGCCAATGCGGACGTCGTAGTTGCCCAATCCGCGGTCCTTGTCGGCCAGCGCGCGGCGGAGCAGGAGCTTGACTTCCTCGCTGGAAAGCGGCTGGAACTGGAAGACGCGGCTGCGGCTGACCAACGCGCTGTTGATCGTGAAGAAGGGGTTTTCCGTCGTCGCTCCCACGAGAACGACGATCCCCTCTTCGACGTCCGGCAGCAGCACGTCCTGCTGCGCTTTATTAAAGCGATGGATCTCGTCGATGAAAAGCAGCGTCTTCTGTCCGCTGGTCGAGAGGCGGTCGCGCGCTTCGTTGAGCACCTCGCGCAGATCTTTCACGCCGCTGGTCACGGCACTGAGCTGCCGAAACGTGCTGCGACTCTCGGAAGCCAGCAGCCGGGCCAGGGTCGTCTTGCCCGAGCCGGGAGGGCCGTAAAAGACTACCGATCCAAGCCGGTCGGCCTGGAGCAGGCGTCGCAGCAGCTTGCCTTCACCGAGGAAGTGCTGCTGGCCGGCGAATTCCGCCAGCGTGCGGGGCCGCATGCGGGCGGCCAGCGGCTGCGCCTGGCGGCGATTGATCTGCTCACTGGCTTCGAAAAGCGAAGTCATGTCGTCTTTAGAACTCCGGCTGCCTTGGTCCGCCGTCCGGCAGCAGCTCGGCCAGCGGACACCCGTCGCAGTTGGGCGTTTTCCGGCAATGGAGATGTCCGACGCGGACGAGCAGCGCGTGGTATTCGTTGTACTGGTGCGGATCTCTGGGAAGTCCGCTCTCGAAGTATTCCTTGATCTCGTGGTAGCCGGCGTCGAAATCGATCCATCCGTGGCGGGCGAAAACCCGCTGCGTGTAGGTATCGACCACGAATGTCGGCATGCCGGCGGCGTACAAGAGGATCGAATCGGCCGTTTCCGGACCGACGCCATTGACGCTGAGCAGTTCTTCCCGCAGCGTGTCGAGGTCCGATTGGAACATTGTTTCCAGCGAACTATCGTAGCGTTCGGCTACCATCTTCAGCAGGTTGTGCAGGCGGCGGGCCTTGATGCGGTAGTAGCCGGCTGGGCGGATCAACTCGGCAAGTTCCTCGACGGGAAGCTGGTACAACGCCCGCGGGCAGAGCAGATCGCGATCCCGCAGATTGGCGATGGCCCGCTCGACGTTCTTCCAGGCGGTGTTCTGGACGAGCACCGCGCCGACCATCACCTCGAAAGGCGTTTTGCCGGGCCACCAATGCTGGTGCCCATAGGCGAGAAACAGCCGCTGGTAGACTTGATCGAGGGTTGCCGTCATCCGTGTCCGTGCGATAAGCTGGCGGGGAAAGGCTTTTCGTTCATTGTAGCCGGATTCGTCGCCGTCCCCAACCACCACCCGCCAGAAACGGATTTCCGCGTGACCGAAGTGTCCTCGCCGAGCGGCCGAACCGACGGCTTCATCTCCGATTATTGGACCGAATCGCGGCGACCGCTGATCAGCCTGATTTTCATTTCACCGTTGTTGGTGGTTTACGAGATCGGCATCTTGGCCTTGGGACCGGCCGCGGTTCGCAACGGCGCCGACGTCTGGCTACGGCAACTGTTGGAGCTGATGGATTTCGGCCAGTATTTCTTGCTGCCGGCGCTGACGGTCTGCATTTTGCTGGCTTGGCACCATGCGACGCGGGAGCCCTGGCGGATCCGCGGCGAAGTGCTTTCGGGGATGGCGGTGGAGAGTGTGCTGCTGGCGATTTGCCTGCGGCTGATTTTGCAGCTTCAAGGCGGCTTGTTCGATATCGTCATCGCGACGGTCGCTCCGCTAGCAAAGTCCGTGCCGTTGAGTATCTCGCAAACGCTCGGTGGGCTGGTCGGCTTTCTTGGCGCGGGGGTGTATGAAGAATTGTTGTTTCGTCTCATTCTGCTCTCGGCACTGGCTTGGGGAATGTGGCGATCGGGGTTGACGTGGGGCTGGAGCCGGGTCATTGCCGTCGTCTTGACGAGCTTGATTTTCGCTGTGGCACACTACATCGGTGCTTACGGCGATCCGGTCGACTTGTTCGCCGCCGCATTCTGGTTCGGCTTTCTGTTTCGATTCCTGGCGGGAGTTTTTTTCAGTATCCTGTTTGTTTACCGCGGGTTCGGTATTGCGGCGGGCACCCACGGCGCCTATGACATTCTGGTCGGGCTGTTTTAGCCGCTTTTTCAGGAAAGCATGTCGGGCTTTCCAGCGTGCGTCAGGCTGGAAAGGGTGGCGTACAGCGCGCATGGCGGATGCTTGACAAACGGGGAACAAGAAGCCTACGATCCCTTGCACACGGCCCGGTGACTTCCGCGGCGCGGCTGCTAGCACTCGCGCCGCCCTAAGCTGTATCGCCGCGTCTGTCAAGTCCCAATGTCCATGCATTTCGGGGCCGCATAAACCGCCCTTTGTGCTTTTGGAACTCGGTGTTTATAATGAGCGGAGTCGTTGCTAATTCACCAGCCCATTCGGGTGTTGTTCGATAGAGATGAGGGGAACATTCTCGTGCTCACTGTTCGACCGAAGGTTGCGGAGCTGGTTTTCCAACTTTACGGGCGACCCTTGCACCCGGAGCTTTTCGAGGTCTACGGAACCCGTTCCGTGAAGCGAGGCGATTACGAGGCGAAGATCGACATCACCAGCGCGGGCCACGTGGTCACATGGCGGCGCGACGGGCTCACGCTCACCGAAGTTTGCACGTCGGCGCATCATCCGCTGCCGGAACGCCGGCGTGTCATGTCCTACCGCTTGAAGGGCGAGCGGACCGACCGCATCGAGTGCCGCGGCGGAGTGTTGTATGACGTGGCCTTCTCGCTGGAGCCGGTCGACCCGGAGATCTTCTGGACCTTCCAGGCCGAACTGACGGATGACGCTCGCCGCAAAGGCATGTTCCACAAGTTCGACTCCAGCGGGCGCATGGCGATGGGGGCGCTGAGCTACATTAATGTGGAAACCCGCACCCGCAGCCTGTTGGTTCAGGCCTTTCATACCTTCCCCGACGACTACGCCATCGTCAAGAGCCAGTCGCTGTTCCAGGTTCCCAAACCGCATTGAGAAAGTCGGCCAGCGCCTCGGTCACCTCGTCGGGTTTCTCCAGCGGCGACATATGTCCCGCACCGGCGATCTCGATGAATCGCGAGCCCGGGATAGCCGCTGCGATGGCCCGCATCTCCTGGGGAGCGGAAATGGCGTCTTCCGAGCCGACCAGCACCAGCGTCGGCACGGAGATGTGGCCCAACCGGCTCGTGAAGTCCGGCCGCTGCGCCATTCCCCGGGCAGCCGCGGCGATCCCTCTGGGATCCGTGGAGAGAATAACGCGCCGCGTCGATTCCAGGTATTCTCGCTCCGGCGTCCGACTCTCCACGGCGAACAGCTTGGGAAGCATCATGTCGGCCACGAAGCCGGGGCCGTCACGGAGTACGCGTTCGGCCATGGTTAGTCGTGCGGCAGCGCCCTCGGCCGTATCGGCCATCGCGCGGGTGTCGCAGAGCGCCAGGGCACGGAGTCGGGCGGAATGTCTCCTCCAGAACTGAAAGGCGATGTAGCCTCCCATCGACAACCCGCAGAGGACGATGGGCACCTCCACGTTCAACGCATCCAAGATCGCCGCCAGGTCATCGGCAAACTGTTCCATCGTCGTCATCTCGCCGCCCGCGGAGCTACGGCCGAACCCGCGCAGATCGGGCGCGATGACGCGATAGTTTCGGGCAAGGGCTTCGATCTGCCGGTCCCACATGGTGTGGTCCAGGGGAAACCCGTGGACGAGCAGCACCGGCATGCCGTCGCCTCGGTCAATCGTTGCCAGTCCGTCGTCGGGGATAGATACCGTCTTCATGAGTCAACACTCCGATTTTTTCGGGCTAATTGGGTTGTCAAACATCGGGGAGGGAATTCGTGTCGCAACCAAGAATGGGTCGGGAGTCTTTTTCCGTATCGGCCTCATCGCCGCTTGGCAGATCCAGCGCGGTCGGCGGCCGATACGGAAAAAGACTCCCGACCCATTTGCGCCCTGTCCGTACCGCCGCGCCAGGCTGGAAAGCCCGACGTGCTTTACCCGCGGGGCTTTGCCTCCGCCTGTTGCTTCTTCAGCGCCGCTTGAAACACTTCGAGCTGCTTGCGAATCAAGCCGGAGTGAGGATCCAACTCCGCGGCGCGGGTCTGCGTCTTCACCGCTTTCTCGTAGTCGCCGCGCCCGAAATAAACGTGGGCGAGCGTGTCGTGAAACGCACCGCTGGTGGGATTCATCTCGACCGACTTGAGCGACAGGCTGAGGGCATCGTCGGAATCTCCCTTGGTATTGCCTACCAGCCAGGCGTATTGGTTGCAGGCATTGGCGTCTTCCGGTGGATCGCCGGCCTGCTGCCGCAATTCCGAAGCCGCCCGATCAATCAGGTCGCCGATTTTTTGCCGAAATTCCTGCGACTGCTCCGGCAGTCGCCAGCAGGCGATCAACGCGTCGATCTCCGCCGGGTCATCCTTGAGCGCTTTCTCGAGATGATCGATCTGCTTCGCGCGGTCTCCTTGCTCCTCCCAGCGGCACGATTCGAAGTAGTACATGCGAGCACGAGTCTGCTTGGCGGACTGCCCGGCAATTTCAACGTCCTGGGTCTTCGGTTGCAGCTTTTCCATGATCGCGACGGCGTCTCGGAGCGATTCGGCCGCCGCGGCGTCGTTGCTCTGGTCGTGCCACATCTCGGCGAGATATCGCTGCGAGACCACGGCGAATTCGGGGACACCGGCCTCGATGATCTGCCGGTACTCGGCTTCGGCCCAGCGGAACAAGCCGCGGCGCTGCAGCGCCCCGGCCATCTGCAAATGCATCAACAATTGCTCCGGATGGTTGCCGGGACTGAGTTGCCGGGCCTGCCGCGCCGTCGTCTCCGCGAGTTCGTCGACCCCCTGTTTCGCCTGCACTTCGGCCAAATGGTACAACAGCGTGGCGACGATCTGCGGGCTGGTATGGCCGGGCGACTTCTGCAGGAGGCTCTGTTCCGACTCCACCAACGCGGCCCAAGCCGCCCGAGCCGCGTCAGGATCGTTGCGGAGGTCCAAATACGCCAGCAGCCACTGCGCCGCCGGGCGCGGGCTTGAACCGAGATGATTGCGAAGTGTTTCGGCCAGCAGGGCGCGACCGTTTTCGTCCGCCGGTTCCAGATTGAGCGCCTCGATGGCGGCATGCTTGCTGAGGAGTTCCGATTTTTCGAACCGAACCAGGCGGCAGAGAGCCGGCAGACCGGCGACGTTTTCCAGTCTCGCCAGGGCCCGGATGCGGGAAAGCCGCTCGTCAATGCCGCGAAATTCGTAGTCGGCGAGAAGCTCTCGGACCGCGTCCGGGTCGGACTGCATCGTCCAGTGCATCCGGATGAAGGAAAGAAGATAGCGGGCCCGCGCGGCGATCTCGAAGTCTTGATGGCGGGTGGCCGCTTCCACGGCATCGTAGGCGTCGAAGCCCATCGCCGCCAGCTTTTCTTCCGCTCGTTGGCGGCGAGCGAAATCGGCATCGCCCAGTTGCTCGATCAGTTCGCGGATCGACGGTTTGGCTTGCGGCGGCGCGGCCTGTCCGGGTACCAGCCCCATCGCTTCGGAAGCGGCGCAGGAGGCGAGTAGAGCGGTGACCAGGGCGAGCAAACGGCAGCGGGCTGGCGTCATAGGTATTAGGATACCCCATGAATCCGACAGAGGGCAAGGTGACCGTGGTTTAGCAGCCTGGCTGGCTGAAACGACGCTTGCCCTCCGATCCGGGGAATCCTAGACTCAGAAAAGCGAGTTGGAACGGTGTGGGAATCTTTTGGGGACGATTCGTCGCGTGAGACACAAGCAAATCTGGGCGCCCTGGCGACTTGGCTACATTAAGGGGGATAAGGACGAGGCGGAGGCCGTGGCGGATACACTGGCATTCCTGCCCGGCGCCGATCCCGACTGTTTTCTCTGCCAGGCGACCGTCGACGCCGCCAATCGCCCGCGGCATGTGGTCCACCGCACGGAGCGGGCGATTACGGTCTTGAACCGGTACCCCTACAACAACGGGCACCTTCTCGTTGCGCCACACCGGCATCGTAGTCGCCTGGACGAGTTGGAGGCGGCCGAACACCAGGCGGTTGCGGAGTCGCTTTGCTGCATGGTGCAACTGCTGGAACGCGTCTTGCAACCCGAGGGCTTCAATATCGGCTTGAATTTGGGCACCGTGGCGGGAGCCGGATTGCCCGGCCATCTCCATTGGCACATTGTTCCCCGCTGGAACGGCGACACGAACTTCATGCCGGCCTTGGCCGCCGTTAAGGTCATTCCCCAGTCGCTCGACGCCCTCTGGGAGGCGTTGACGGAAGAATTGGGCAGACTGTAGTGGAATCGACCCCGATGTTCGTGACCGCGCTGGCCGATCGGGAGGCTGTCTTGTTGGCCCCCTACGCGATGGCCAGCGCCGCTTCAACCGGCCGCAGGTATTCGGAACCGGAACACCCCTATCGCGCCCCGTTCCAGCGTGATCGCGACCGCATCGTCCACAGTGCCGCCTATCGTCGTCTGAGCTACAAAACACAGGTTTTCACGGGCGAAATGGGCGATTACCACCGCACACGCCTGACCCATACGCTCGAGGTTGCCTCGGTGGCGCGAACCTTGGCCCGAGCGCTGCGGCTCAACGAGGATCTGGTCGAGGCCCTGGCTCTGTTGCACGACATCGGGCACCCCCCCTTCGGCCATGCCGGCGAGGAAATGCTCGGCGACTGTCTGGCGGCTCACGGCGGCTTCGACCACAATCGTCAAGCGCTGCGAATTGTCGAAGAATTGGAGCAACGCTATCCGGACTTTCCCGGCTTAAACCTTTCGCGCGAAGTCCTCGACGGTCAGGCGTTTCGAGCCCGCCAAGGGGCCGACCGCGAAAGCCCACTGTTGGAGGTCCAGGTCGTCGACGCGGCAGACAGCGTGGCCTACGACACGCACGACGCGGACGATGCCCTCCAACTCGGGCTGCTCCAGTTCGACGAATTACGTGATCTGCCACTGTGGAGGGAAGCAGTCGCAAGAGTGAATCGGCGGTGGGCACAGTTAGAATCGGGCCAACTGCGGCGTTCGGTAAT
This sequence comes from Rhodopirellula sp., assembly GCA_012728855.1. GTDB lineage: Bacteria > Planctomycetota > Planctomycetia > Pirellulales > Thermoguttaceae > JABWBD01. Next base: position 28,684 of record JAAYEH010000455.1, read on the forward strand.
CCTCGAATTGATCAATTGGCAGGTGAGCGATCTATTGGCCGGAGCGAGTCAGCGACTCGGCGGGCGGGCCATCGACAGCATCGCGGCGGTGAAACGATCGGATATCCTGATCCATCCGAGCGATGAATTGGCGGAACAGAAAGCCGAGTTCGAGCAGTTCCTGTTTGCCCGCGTGTACCGCCACCCTCAGGTGCTGGCCGTGCGTCGCCATGCCCAGGACCAACTCCGAGCGATGTTCGACCAATACACCGCCCAGCCCGATCTGCTACCGCCCGGTTTCCGAGGACTATGCCGGCGGGCAGGCGTGGCTCGCGCCGTCGCCGACTACCTGGCCGGCATGTCCGACCGCTATGCCCAACAACAATTCCAGCGGTTTTGCGCGAGGAGCCCGGTAACGAGCAATCCCGAATAGCGTGACCCCCACCTTAGAAACAATAAATATTTATCTAACAGAGGGGGAGCTACTTCCGCCCTCTCGCTACCGGTCGTAGAATAGCGGCTGGTTTTATCCGCCGCCGGCCGGAAATCTCTCGCCGTCGGCTCAACAACCTGTTCGCAGGAGAAACAGCAACTATGGGCATGATTATTCTTCGCGCCATCTTCGTGATGGTTTCGATCGGCTTGGCGGTGGGGATCATCTACTCGGGAGTGATGCCGGACGATCAGCAATGGCTAGCGCCCGCAACCCTGGTAGGTGCCATTCTTTTGGCCCTGGGGGTGATCCTCGCCGACATTTTTACGCCCCGCAAGCCGTTGGACGTGATCTCCGCAGTCTATTTCGGGCTGATCGTGGGGTTGTTTTTGGCGTATGTGGCGGGACTGGCCATCATGCCGCTGTTTCCCAGTCCGATGGCGGCAGGCACGGTTCAGTATGAGAAGGTCCAGGCGGCGGTACAGCTCGTGCTGGGTGTGGTGCTGTGCTACACCTGCATCAGCCTCCTGCTGCAGACCCGCAACGACTTTCGATTCATCATTCCCTACGTGGAGTTCTCCAAGGAAGTGAAAGGACGGCGGCCGTATATCCTTGACACGAGCGTGGTGATCGACGGCAGGGTGGCCGACGTGGTCGAGTCGCACGTCTTCGACAGCCAACTGATCATGCCGCGATTCGTGATCAGCGAGCTGCAGGGCATCGCCGACAGCTCGGACCGCCTGCGGCGCAGCCGCGGGCGGCGGGGATTAGACATTCTCAATCGGCTTCGAAACAATCCGGAGGTCGACATGCAGATCTTCGACCGGGAACTGCCGGAATTCGCGGGCCAGCCGGTCGACCTCAAGCTGGTGACGCTGGCCAAGCACCTGGAAGGGAAGCTGATCACCAACGACTACAACCTGAACAAGGTTGCCCGCCTGCACGGCGTCGGGGTGATCAATCTCAATGACCTGGCAAACGCCTTGAAGCCGATCTTTTTGCCCGGCGAGCAGGTTGAAGTCCGGATCGTGAAGCCTGGCGAAGAAGCGGGCCAGGGCGTCGGCTATCTCGACGACGGCACGATGGTCGTCATCGAAGGTGGTCGAGACCACGTCCACGAAAACGTCATGATTGCGGTGACCAGTGTTCTTCAGACCAGTGCCGGCCGGATGATCTTCGGCCGCTATGAATCGTCGCGTCAGAAGGTTTCCTAGAACCGCTGCAGTCGCACCCGACTACAGTCGGCAGTTCAAGCGGACTCTGCGGCCGATACAAAAAAAAAGACTCCCGACCCCTTGCTCGACTCAGACGGTCGGTCGCGGGCCGCCGTTGCCTCGCGAAACTCGCTCCAGGTTTCCTTCTCGAAATGCCGTAGCCATCGCCAGCGGCACTTCCGCCTCGGCCAGGAGGACGGCGGCGCGATTGTTCACCACTTCCGCCTTCATCTCCTGCTCGCGCGCCGTGGCCATCGCGCGGCGCTCCTCGGCTTTGGCCCGGGCCACGCGCATATCGGCTTCGGCCTGGTCGGCTTGCAGTCGGGCGCCGATATTCTGACCGACATCGATGTCGGCGATGTCGATGGAGACGATTTCAAAGGCCGTCTGCGCGTCGAGACCGCGATCGAGCACCGCCTTGGAGATGCTGTCGGGCATTTCCATCACTTTCAGGTGCGTGTCGGCCGATCCGATCGAGGTGATGATACCCTCGCCGACGCGGGCGATGATCGTGTCTTCCGTGGCGCCTCCGATAAGCCGTTCGATATTGGTGCGGACGGTCACTCGGGCTCGGACTTTCAGTTCGACGCCGTTTTTGGCGATGGCGCTGAGCGTCGACCGACCGCTCTTCGCGGCGGGACAATCGATCACCTTCGGATGAACACTCGTTTGCACCGCCTCCAAGACGTCGCGGCCGGCCAGATCGATGGCGGCGGCTTTGTCGAAATTCAAACCGATATCGGCGCGATGGGCAGCGATGATTGCGCGAATGACGTTCGGCACGTTCCCCCCCGCCAGATAATGTGCCTCCAGGCGCCGCGTGGTGACGCCCGTCTGCCGCTCCGACCCGATGCCCGATTGCATTGCCATGATCTTGGCCTGGACAATCAATCTCGCGTTCACCTGGCGAAAACTCATACCGATCAGGCTGAGCATGCTGACGTTGGCGTTGGACATGTACGCCTGAAACCAAAGATTCCCGTAGATCAGAAAAACGATGGTCACGAGGGCCGCAAAGAGAAGGAGGGCCACAATACCGATGACGATCCAGATTCCCATGCTCGGTACTTGGGCCAGAAGAACGGGCAATCCGCAAGACATGACGACCTCCCTGGGCAGTTTTCGTGTGTTGAGGGCGCGCTGCTGAATATCACCTTTTGGAACGGCGCCCCACATCATCGCTCTGGCGGGAGAATGCTGCAAGGTCTCCCGGACGACAGTTGCTCGCCCAGTCCACTCTCCTCGTGGCAGCCAGCCTACCAAAACGGCGCCAAATATGAAATCATGTTGAGTGGCCGGTTCAAAAACGGGGACAGGCACCTCGCCGAACCGTGTTTTTTCACCGGCAGAAGCTATTTTGGCTCGGAGCCAGTCCCCGTTTTTGAACCAGGCCGAAATTCGCTCTTTACGCAAACCGACCCGCCCGGAATCTCCATGACACTTTCCGAAATTCTACACCTGGAACTGCTGTCTGCAGTAGATACGTTAACGGAATCAGCTCGCAGGTGGGGGAATGGATCACCCGACTGGCAGCCGGCCCGCACGTGCCAAGCGATGATTCGCCGTCTCGAGGAGCGGACACGAACGCTACGGATCCGACTGGAAGCCCCGCTGGTGGTGGCAACGCTCGGTGGGACAGGCGTCGGCAAGAGCGCTCTGGTGAATGCCCTGGCGGGGGCCGAACTGGTGGAAACCGGTCGCAGCCGCCCCACGACCCGCCAGCCTCGCATGATTTGCCGTCCGGACCTGGCTCCGCAGGTTCTCGGCATTTCCCCGGAAGCCGTCGAATTGGTCCAGCGAGATCTCCCCTCGCTGTCGAACCTGGTCATCATCGACTGCCCGGATCCGGACACCACCGAGGAGCCCAACGCCGCCGACACCAACCTGGCCCGTTTGCGTCAAATCCTGCCGCATTGCGACGTCCTTCTCGTGGCCACCACACAACAGAAGTATCGCAGTGCCCGCGTTGCAGAGGAATTGAACCTGGCGGCAACCGGGGCCCAACTCGTTTTGGTACAGACGCATGCCGACACGGACGAAGATATTCGCGACGACTGGCGGCGGGTGTTGGAGGAACGTTACACGACGGGCCACATCTTCTTCGTCGACTCGCTGGCCGCCCTGGCCGACGCCCAGCAGGGTCTTCAGCCGCGGGGCGAATTCGCCGGCCTGGTCGACCTGCTCACGCGGCAACTGGCCGGGGCCGCGGCGACTCGCATCCGTCGGGCGAACTTCCTCGATCTGATGAGCGAAACGCTCGACGCTTGCGAAGCCCATATCCGGGAGGGCCTCCCCTCGGTGAGACAAGTGGAGACCGCCATCGGCCAACAGCGGGCGAAGCTTGCTTCCCAGATGGCGGAACAGATGCGGTCGGAACTGCTCGGCAGCCGCCGGCAATGGGAGACGCGATTGATCGGCCAGATCATTTCTCGCTGGGGTTTCAGCCCCTTCTCGATGGTCTTGCGGATCTTCCAGGGTCTTGGCGGGCTTCTCTCCAGCGCTCTGTTGTTGCGGGCGAGAACCCCCGCCCAGGTTGCCCTTTGGGGAGCGGTCCAGGGGACGCGCACCTGGCAGCGCCGCCGTCAGAACCGCGATGCTGATGCGGCCGTGACCCGCGCGGTCACCGGTTGGGACGCCTCCGCCCTGCGATCGGCGGCGGTGGTGGTCGACGGCTATGCGATGGAGGCCGGCTTACCGCGGGAATCGACTGACCCGGAGGCCGTGGCTGCCGAGGCGGCTGCCGCGGGGCGATCGTTCGTCGCGGACGTATCGGCCGAGTTGGAGTCGATTATCGACCGCGTGGCGCTGCGCCACACCGGCTGGTGGACGCGATGGCGCTATGAGTTGTTGCTGCTGGCGATGACCGGCATCCTGCTGGTTCGCCTGGCGAAGAATTTCTTCTACGATTCCTGGCTCGCCGCGTCGCCCGCGCCGCTGTATGGAATCGAGTTCTACGTGTTGGCCGTTTTCTGGTTGGTGCTGTGGTGCGTGCTGCTGCTATGGGCGTTCACGCGGCGGCTCCGCCGCGGACTGAAGGTGCAGATCAACGAGCTGGCCGAAGGCTGGAACCATCCCAAGTCCGCCGCGGATGTCTTCGCGGGCTTGGAGCTTGAGTGCCGTCGTATCGAGCGTTTCGAAAGTGATCTGGGGCGCATTCAGCAAGACGTCGCATCGTTACGCCGCCGGCTGGTTTCGCCCGAAGAGCAATTGGGGCATCGACGCTGATTCCGCGTCGGCGGTTCAAAACGGGGGATGGCGGGGAGGAGGGGGACAGGTCCATGTTTTCGGCCAACGTCTTTCGCGCCAAAAAGCATCAATTGGCCTAAAAATGGACCAGTCCCCGGCCGCGGGCGTGAACGGTTACAAAACGGCTATAATGGCCAAGAGATCGAAGCGGTGAAGCCGATCGGCACGGTAGACCACTTTACGGCAGTGATGAACGACGATCGAGATTATCTGGAATTGCGCTGTCCGGGGTGCTCCTGGTCGGAGGTGTGCGGCCCAGCGGCGATGGCGCGTTGGCTGGGCCATGCCGGAAAGATGCGTCCCGGCCGAGAGCCGCCCTACGATATTATCAAGGAGTTGCTCCGCGGCGCAACAGGGCAGTTGGAATGTCCGCAGTGTGGCCGAATGGGCTTACTGCTCGGTCCGACTCGCGACGGGGCCGCGTGGGCCGACGAGCCGATCTGCTCCTCTTGCCGCCGGCCAATTTCCCCGGAGCGGCTCGAGGCGGTGCCCGGTGCCCGTCTTTGTGCGGAGTGTCAGCGGGCGGACGAGAGGGGGCTGTCGCCCGAAGTCGAATACTGCCCCCGATGCGGCTGGCCCATGCAGTTGCGGTTGTCCCGATCGGCCGGGATCAGCCGCTACGTGTTGCAGTGTACGGCCATCCCACCCTGTCGGAAATAGCGGAGCAGCGATCAACCGGGATACACAAACGATGGGGGGGCGTGTTGACCAGCTCTCGGTTCGCGCGTTATAAGCCCCCTTGAGCTTCATGCCACTTTCAGTTTGAACCTACCCGCCGCAAGGCATATTCCATGGCGCTGATTACGTTGCGGGCATTCGATGGGGCGGATCGAGGCCGCGTCTTTGAATCCGTACCCACCCCTCTGACCATTGGGCGAGAAGAAGGCAATCCTGTCCAGCTCAACGACGAGCGGGTCAGCCGCTTTCATCTGAAGATCCAGGAAGACCAGGGCAAGATTGTGCTGACCGACCTGGAGAGCACCAACGGCACCAAGGTGAACGGTGAAAACGTCCAGCTCTGGGTGCTTCGCCCCGGCGACGTGATCAGTCTTGGCCGCACCGTGCTGATCTACGGGGCTCGCGAGGAAATCGCCCAGCGATTGGCCGGTTTGAGGTCCGGCGACTTGGCCAAGGGTGTGGTGCTGGAGGTGGACGAACTGGATCAAGCGTCGCCGACGGTCGCTCTGGAGTTCGAACTCCAATTCCCCGACGATCCAACCGCCGGCGCCAGACTGCGGACACTCCTCCCGCCGGAATTACCCGAATCGCTCAGTCCGGGGCAGGCTGCCCAATTGTCCGAGGTGCTCCAGTACCTTCACTTGCGGATTCGCGGCCTGATTCGCACCGTCCGCGTCTCGTCGAAATCGGAGCAAGTCACGCTCGAGCAGCGACAGTGGCAGAATCTGCTCGATTTGCAGGATCGCCTTGCCGGGTACTTGCGAGCCATCGGAGAGCCTGAGGACTGACGAGAAGGGCGGCGGCAATTTCCCACCGACGCGCGGCCCGTTGGACACGGCGGTTAAACGATTCCGCCTTGCCTGCTACAATTGGTAGTCGTCGTCGATCGATTTTCTGAATTCGATTCTCGAGCATGATGCAGTGAGAACCATGAACGTCCCCCCCTTCGTCCATCTGCATTGCCACAGTCATTACAGCCTGCTCGACGGCGCGGGGAGCATCGACCGGCTCATCGAGCGGACCAAGGCGCTCGGCATGAACGCCCTGGCGCTGACCGACCACGGGAATCTTTACGGGGCGTTGGAGTTTTACCGCAAGGCGAAAGCCGCCGGCATCAAGCCGATCGTCGGTTACGAAGCCTACGTGGCGCCGGGCAGCCGCTTCCACAAGGAGGCCGGCAGCATGAAAGACGCCAGCTTCCATCTCACGCTGCTGGCGCAGAACCGCGCCGGTTTTCAAAACCTGCTGAAGTTGGCGTCGTCGGCCTATCTCGAAGGCTTCTATTTCCGGCCGCGGATCGACAAGCAGATCCTCGAGGCGCACAGCGAGGGGCTGATCTGTTTGAGCGGCTGCGTCTCCAGCGAGCTGAATCGCGCGCTGATCAGCGGCACCGAGCCGGATGTGGAAAAGGCCAAGGAAGTGGCCGCCTGGTTCCACAAGACGTTCGGCGACCGCTACTTCATTGAAATCCAGGACAACGGCCTGGAGATCCAGCGGTTCGCATTGAAAGGCGCCGTCGAAGTGGCGCGTGAGATGGGCCTACCGCTGGTCGCCACCAGCGATGTCCATTACGTCGAGCGCGAAGACGCCGAAGCGCAGGACATTCTCCTCTGCGTCAACACGGGCAAGTTTCGCACCGACGCCAAACGGATGCGGATGGAGACCAACGAGTTTTACCTCCGCAGCCCGCAGGATATGCAGGCCGCTTTCGGCCAGTACGAAGACGCCTTGCGCCAGAGCCAGGCGATCGCCGACAGCGTCGACATCGAGTTGGAATTGGGTCAGCGCCACTTTCCCGTCTTTACTCCGCCGGAGGGCAAAACCTCCGAGGATTACCTGCGCGACCTGTGCCTGGAAGGGTTGCGAAGCCGCTACGCCGGCAACGAGAAGCGCTGTCCCGGCGGCGAGCTTTCGCAGGAAGTGATGGACCGGCTGGACCGCGAGTTGGGCGTGATCAACACGCTGGGCTTCCCCAACTACTTCCTCATCGTCTGGGACTTCGTCCATTTCGCCCGCAGCCAGGGGATCGAAGCGACGGCCCGCGGTTCGGGCGTCGGCTCGCTGGTGGCCTACGCGCTGCGGATGAGCCATGTCTGCCCTTTGGAGTACGATCTGCTCTTCGAGCGGTTTCTCGACATCAATCGCCTGGAAGCGCCCGATATCGACATCGACTTCGATCAACAGCGGCGCGGTGAGGTGATTCTTTACGTCAAAGAGAAGTACGGCCACGAGAACGTCGCCCAGATCGGCACGTTCGGCACGATGGCCGCCCGCGCCGCGATCCGCGACGTGGGCCGTGCGCTGGGCCTGCCGATCCCGCGCGTCAACGACGTGGTGGCCAAGGTGCCGGAGCAGCTCGGCATCACGCTCCGCAAGGCGCTGGAGCAGAGCGATGAGTTGAAGAAGATCTACGATACGGACATGGAGGTGCGGGAACTGCTCAATCTGGCGATGCAGGTCGAGGGGCTGGCGCGGAACGTCGGCACGCACGCCGCCGCGGTGGTCATCGCGGACCGCCCGTTGACCGACTACGTCGCCCTGCAGCGCGTCCAGGGCAAGGAAGAAGTGATCACGCAATGGGCGATGGCCGACGTGGAGAACGCCGGCTTGCTGAAGATGGACTTCCTCGGCCTGCGGAACCTCACGATTCTCTCCAAGGTCGTGCAACTGATCCGGCAGACGACCGGCCGGCAGGTCGATCCCTACGCTTTCCCTCTCGACGACGCGGAAACCTTCGCCCTTCTTTGCCGCGGCGAGACGAAGGGGATCTTTCAACTCGAAAGCGGCGGCATCCGCGACCTGTTGCAACGGATGAAGCCGAACCACTTCCGCGACATCATCGCCACCAACGCCCTCTACCGCCCTGGTCCGCTGGAAGGAGGCATGGTCGACGACTACATCCAGGTGAAGCACGGCCGCAAACAGCCGGAGTATAAGCATGCGGTGATGAAAGATGTGCTCGAAGAGACACACGGAATTATGTGTTATCAAGAGCAAGTGATGCGGATCCTCAACCGGCTGGGCGGCATCGAATTGGCGAACGCCTACAAGTGCATCAAGGCGATCAGCAAGAAGAAGCTGCCGATCATCGCCAAGTTCCGCGAGCAGTTTGTGGAGGGGTCGCAGTCCCAGGGGCTCCCGAAGAACGAAGCGGAAGAGCTTTTTGGTTTGATCGAGAAGTTCGCCGGCTACGGCTTCAACAAGTCGCACAGCACCGCCTACGCGCTGATCGCGTACATGACGGCCTATCTGAAAGCACACTACCCGGTCGAGTTCATGGCGGCGCTTTTATCCAGCGATATGCCGGGGCGAAACTTCACCAAGAAGGATTCCCTCGTCGAGCATCTCGAAGACTGCCAGCGGATGAAGATCGAGGTCGTGCCGCCTGATGTGAATCGCTGCGACACGGAGTTCACGGTCAGCGACGGCAAGATTTGCTTCGGCCTGGCCGCCGTCAAAGGTTGCGGCGGCAACGCGGCGGAGGCGATTTCCGCCGAGAGGGCCAAGCGGGGGCCGTTTCGCGATATTTTCGACTTCTGCGAACGGCTCGACCCCAGCGTGGTCAATCGCACCGCCATCGAATCGCTGATCAAGGCCGGCGCCTTCGATCTCTTGGGCGGGCGGCGGGCACAGTTGTTCCACGTGATCGATCGGGCCCTGCAGGCGGGCCACGCGGCGGCAGCCGACCGCCGCACCGGTCAACTCGGCTTGTTCGGCGACGACGAGGAAGACGACACCCAGGCCGTTGCCGCCCAATTGCCCGACGTACCGGAATGGGAAGAGCGCGACAAGCTCACGAAGGAAAAAGAAGTGCTCGGCTTCTATCTCACCAGTCACCCGCTGGCCGAGCACGAAAAAACCCTGGCCACCTACTGCTCGCACACCACGGTGGAGGCGGCCGGGTTGAAGCACCGCAGCGAGGTGATGCTTGGCGGGATGCTGGCGGCGATCAAACTCGCCCACACGAAGAATCCCCGGCCGGGAAGCCCCAGCCGCTATGCCATGTTCGACCTGGAGGATATGTCGGGGATCATGCGGTGCATCCTCTGGCCCGAGCAGTTCGCCCAATTCGGCGAGTTGGTCCAGCCCGACGCCATCCTCATGGTCCTCGGCGCGATCGACAAACGGGCCGGCAGCGACGACGCCAACCTCATCGTCAACGAACTGATCACGTTGGAAGAACTGGAGGGTCGGTTCACGCGAGGCGTGATGATCCGTCTCTTCGAGACGGAGCACGGGCCGGCCGGATTGGAGAAGCTCTACGAGATCCTCCGCGGCTATCCGGGCAACTGCGAACTGCAATTGGTGATCTCGCTGGCCGATGGATCGCGGGTGCCGATGACATGCGACAAGTTCCGCGTGGAGGTCAACGGCGAGATGCGTCACCGGGTAGAAGAGCTTCTGGGGCCCGGCAATTTCCGCCTACTGGCGGCGCCCCACAAGTCGAGCGGTAACGGCCGCGGCAACGGCAACGGACGATCGCGGGGACGATGAAACCGTGGGGCAGGTTTGCAGCCTGCCTTTTATCGGTGTGAAGAATTGGCAGGTTGCAAACCTGCCCCACGATCCTTCGTGCTCTTCTAGCGCCGTGCGACTAGTTCCTCGAAGGCCTGCCTGGCGTGGTCCAGCAGGCCGGCGTAGTCGAGGTTCTCGATCTCCTCGCCCAACAGTTCGACGTCGTAATACCCGTCGTAGCCTGCCTCGGTGAGCCGAGCGACGATCTCTTGGAGCGGGATCACACCTTCACCGAGGCGGCAACGATTCTGCTCGCCGTGGGGCGGCTGCTTGGCGTCGCCGAGTTGCACGATGGCGATATGCGGGGCGACCCGGTCGATTCGTTCGAGGATAGAGCGGTCCTGGCCGAGGTGGTAGGTGTCGAAGACGATCTTCAGTTGCGGACTATCGATCGCTTCGAGCAACTTCACGACGTCGTCGATGGTCGTCAAGAACGTAAACTCGGCGGCGCAAGCGGGATGCATCGGCTCGACGGCCAGAGCCACCCCCAGAGACGCGGAGAGCGGCAGAAGCTCTTGGATCGCGTCGCGGAACAAGCGGCGCGCGTGGTTATAGGTGTGGTTGGCGCGGGCGCCGCTGTAAACGACCAGGCAGCCGGCTTCCAGGGCGGCCGCCGTGCGGAGGGCCTCGGCAGCGTCGTCAAGGCTCTGCCGAAACGAGCGTCCGTCGCTGCCGGTGAAACCGCCGGCCCAAAACAGGTGGGAGACAGCCAAGTGGTGGGATCGTAGCAGTTCGATCGCCTTGGTTTCACCACAGTCGGAGAGCTTCTGTCGCCAGACGCCGATCGCCGGGATTCCGGCCGCCGCATAGTGTGCCACGTCCTCGTCGAACGACCACCGAAAGGTCGTCGTTTCATTCATCGACAACTGAGCCATCCGTGCCTGCTCCTTGAGAGTCGAGAGTCGAGGGTCAAGAGTCGAGAGCCAGAAGTACTGCTCGCCGTCCGCGATTCTGGAGTCTTCGCGCCAGTATAGAGAGTCCAGAGTCGAGAGTCAAAACGTTGGCAACCAGGAAGGGGTCGGGAGTCTTTTTTTCCATATCGGCCGCCGACCACGCCGGAGCTGCCGAGCGGCGGTAAGGCCGATATGGAAAAAAAGACTCCCGACCCCTTGCGCGTCCTACTCCTCTTGACTCTTCTCCGGCTCTTGACTCTTGACTCTCGACTCTCGACTCTCCATGTTCCAAGCGGTAAGCCACTGCGTCTCGACCGGCGCCAAGTTGAAATCGTCGCGGAGACGCTCGGCAAAGTCGGGCATGTGGCCGCCACCGTAAAAAATGGCGATTTTCCGCTTGCCTTGCTCGATCTGCTTGCGGAGCACTTCCGAGGCGGCCTGGTTGCGATCAGTGATGATTGCCGAACCGTCGGGGCCTTCGATGGCGCCCAGGGCGCTGTCCATGTCTTGGAACTGCTCGGACATGATCCGCTTCAGCGCCAGGGCCCGATTCGGATCGAACAGCGCGGCCAGCAACCGGGCGTCGGAGACGTCCGAGTCGCCGCTCTGCTGGGCCATCGCGTAGCCCATCATCCGGAAGACCATCGTCCACATGCTTTCGCCGCGACGTTGCATCGACTGGGCGAATTTTTCCGGCGAAAGGTCGGCATGGACGAAATTGGCTTTCGTGTAGTCGATGCCCTGGAGTTGGTAATCGAGGTCGAGTACGCCGGTCATCAATTTCTGCAAAACAGAAACAGGATGTCCGGAACCACTCTTACCCCCTCCTTTAGGCACGCGAGTGCCTTCCGGCGCGACCAACTCGTAGAGCACGACGTCGTACGTCTCAAACCGCGCGTTGAGTTTTTCGTAGTACGACTTGTCGGCCACGTGAATCGCCGCAACCAGATCCACCGTGGGCGATTGTTGGGTGCCGTCTTTCGGGGCAAAACGAACAATCGCGGTCTGAAGGGCCGTGACGATCCCGTCCTCTCGCTCCAGACGAACGTATTCATTTTGCTCGTCTTTGTTGCCTTTTTTCTCATCTTGGGCCAAGATCGGGGCATAAATCGCCAGCACGACAACGGACGTCAGGAAAACGGGCCGATTGCGAAAGTCCATATCACAGTTACCTTTCCGGCGTGGCACGACCTGAAAACTCTCAACCTCACTCGCATTATACCCACTCCGCGCCGTGACGGGCGAGCAACCTTGCAAGGGGTGGTCCGGATTTTGCATCCGTTCATGGGGCGGCCGGGGACTGGTGCAATTTCACGTCGCAAGAACAAAAAGGGGGGGTGGTGTTCGCGGTTTTTGGGAACTGAATATCCGGTGCCGTCGTCAAAACCGTGACCCAATAGACGACCATCCCCCTCTTTAATGCTACTCGGTACAAGTTGGCAAAGCGGGCGATATGGAAAATCAGGCTAATTCGGGTAACACCACTCGCGTTTGGCAGTGATGCTGAGGCGTCCGTTGCGGCACGGCGAGGCAAACCGGAAGGATCTTGACGGGTGGATTGACCCCAATCATGATAAAGTGGTTAGTTTAGCAAGTTAAGTAAAAACAAGGGGTTCGGGCCATTGATGAGCGATTTCACCAGCCAGCCGGTTCGCATCGAATGCGGTGTATCCGAGGGTTTTCAGGCATGGATGGCCCAAACCAACGGTTCGCTGGTTCTCTCGACCTACCAGGCGGGCAAGGTGGCGACGATCGGATGGGACGGCCGCCAGGTAACGCTCTTGATGCGGCAGTTCGATAAGCCGCTGGGGTTAGCGGTAGACGGTTCTCGTTTGGCGCTGGCCCATCGCCACGACGTCACGCTGTTTGCCAATGCCCCGCTTCTTGCCCACGACTATCAGGAAGATCAACCGGGCAAGTACGACGCGCTCTACCTGCCGCGCGCCACCTGGCACACCGGCGATCTGCACACGCACGATATCACTTTCTGCGACGGTGAGTTGCTGCTGGTCAATACGCGATTCTCCTGCCTGGCGCGGCTCAGTTCCACATACAACTTCGAGCCGATTTGGCGTCCGCCGTTTGTCGGCGACATCGTTCCGGAAGACCGCTGCCACTTGAACGGACTGGCGCTGGTCGACGGGCGGGCGAAGTATATGACGGCCCTGGGCGCCACGGACACTCCGGGCGGCTGGCGGGAAAAAAAGGCCGACGGCGGCGTGCTCGTCGACATCGAAAGCAATGAAACGATTCTCACCGGCCTGTCGATGCCGCATTCTCCGCGATGGCACGACGGCCGGCTGTGGCTGTTGAACTCCGGTGCGGGCGAACTGCTTCTGGTCGACCCGGCCGGTGGTAAATCGGAGGTGGTCTGCGGCCTGCGCGGCTACCTCCGCGGTCTGACGTTTGTCGGGCCCTATGCGCTGGTGGGTCTGTGCAAGATCCGCGAAAAGCACATCTTCGGCGGTTTGCCGATCCAGAAGCAGTATGAAAAACTTCTTTGCGGCGTAGCCATTATCGACTTGCGCCGCGCGACGGAAGTGGGGATGTTCGAGTTCACTTCCGGTTGCGAGGAGCTGTACGACGTGCAGTTTCTCAGCGGGATTCGCCGTCCGATGATTCTCAACCTGGAGAAACCGGCGGTCCGCCAGGCGGTCTCGAATCCCGATTCTTCCTACTGGCTTCGCGCCAGCTCCGAGATCCACGACACCAGTCACGACGTTCCGCCGGCGGCCATGCCGGCTGAGTACGCGTAAGACGGCGGGAACGATTCGATACATCTTATCTACGGGCAAAAAAGCTTCCGGGCTCCGGCAGTTCAGTTTTGAGGAAAGAACCGATGTCGCCAATTCGATTGCCAAATCTCAAGACCCTCACCTCGAAATTCGGCAAATTCCGCCGCCGCCACCGGCTGTCGAGCCGCACGGAGCGTCCGCTGAAGTACCGCTCGCTGCAGATGGATCCGCTGGAAGAACGGCAGTTGCTCAGCGTCGCCCCGGCCGACTGGGATGACACGCTGATCAATAATCCGATCTCGATCGGCGACCAGGTTCCGGGCGATCCGAGCGTGTTCGAGTTCGCACGATCCTCGAACGGTGGAATCTCACCGTACAATTTCTACTGGTCCAACGCCGTCACCAGCCTGGACGTCCCCTACGCCGATCCCTCGACCGGCACGGTATTTGAGCAGTATCTGCTGCAACCCGGCAATCCGGAATCCCAGGCGGCGAGGTCGCTCGCGGCAGATAGCGACGGCGACTTCGTGGCCACTTGGACTCGCACCGATCTGGTTCTGCAATTGCAGACCGACTCATCGGGCAATGTCCAATTCGTGCCCTCGACAAATATCCCGATCTACGCACCGGCATACGACGCGACAACCGGCGGCAACAAGACCGATCAGAATATCTATGCGCGGTACTTCACCGACGAGGTGCAGCGGATCACGCTGCCGGCCGAGGTGCTGAATAACAGTCTGCCGGCCAACGCCCGCATGACGTTGACCGCCGACGGCAGCGAAATCCAGAAGCTCAGCGTAACGGCGACGTACCAGCCCTATTCCGGCGGTCAGAGCAATATCGAGGGGCAGTTCGAGGTCTTCTTCGACGCCAATATGAACAATGTCATGGACCCGGCCGAGCATCCGCTGGTGCAGTTCCGCGAGACCGACATGGCCGGCAACGCACTGCGGCTGCAGCAGGCTCTGCGCGGGATTCCCGCCGGCCTGCCCGGCCAGGGGAACTCGAGCGCCGTGACGGTATCCGTGGTGAATTCGCACGAGTATCTGATCGATTTCGGCGTGCCGATCCCGGGCCAGCCGGCGATCAATCAGCCGGAGATCGTGATTCCGCCGTCGTCGGTCAGTTTCACGAGCGGCTTTTTTCCGGCGGTGCTCCCCTCCACGGTCCGCGAGCCGGTAACCATTCTGAACATTCCCATCTCGCCGACCAATCCGCGTTCGACCGCCGTGGCGATCGAAACCTACTTCGCCCAGACGGCTACCGACATTCCCATCGGTCCGATCGACTATCCGCCGACAGACGAGCCTAGCCCGGGCCACCGTGCGCGGACATCCCCGGAAATCCTGCGGACGCCCGTGCCCCAGGTGTCGGTCATCCCGGTGCTGGGCGTGGACCTTGACGGGGACGGAGAAACGGCTGACGACGACGGCCGCGTCTTCGATATCCACTTCACCGGCGCGGACGGCAAGAAAGACCATCCGGAATTGATCGTAGCGGCATTGACCGACGAATTCGGCGCTTCCATTCTGGATCCCCTAGCCGATTACCTTCGCACCGTTAAAGAACCGAGTACCGAGTTCCGCGTCAACCCGGCCGAGGCCGACGACCCGTTCACTCCTTACTCGGACGTCGTCCACCAGCGGAATCCGGTCGTGGCGATGGACCCGGACGGCGACTTCGTCATCACCTGGGAAAGCGTGGTACCCGACTCGGTATTGCCGAACAGCGTCAGCGATATCTACGCGAAACGGTACACACCGTTCGGGTTGATCGGTCAATTCGATCCAACGGACGCAGCGTATGACGCCGCGGCCGCCGAGAACTTCGGCGTCGTTACCACCGGGATCCGGGCGCTGGTCGCTCCCGACGCGCAAGTCACCCAGCGGCTCAAACTCGATGCGACCGTCGGCGGTGTCGTCACGGGCACATTCCGCTTGCGGATCGGCGACGGCAATCTGGAAACCGGAGAAATTGATTTCAACAGCTCGTCGCTGACGGCTGTAGCGAACGATATCCGGCTGGAACTGGAAGCGTTGGGGTTCCGGCAGGTGTCGGTCACGCCCACGTCGTTCACCGATCCCTTTGAGTTCCTTATTGAGTACAAAGGGGCAACCGCCACCGGTACATTCGACCCCGCGTTGGGCGAGGACCAGTTGGCCCTGCACTACGTTGCCAGCACCGCCCCGCTTCCGGTGACCGCTACGGTAATCGACGAAACGGAGTACTACGCCTTCCTGGTCAACGACGACCGGGTGAACCGGCAGTTCACCCCCAGCGTCGACATGGACCACGAGGGGAACTTCGTCATTGCCTGGGCCAACGGCGGCCAGGATCTCAGCTTTTTCAACGGCATCAAGATGCAGCGGTACGACCGGCTTGGAGAGCGGGTCGGCGGCCAAGTGCAGGTCAACACGAACACGGGCCAACTTACCGACATCCACGTCGATCCCCACGTGGCAATGAGCTATGACGGCTACGCGCTGATCGCCTGGCGCCACACCAGCGATCCGAGCTGGATCATTGGCGGCACGGTCGGCATAGGCAGTACCTATAAAGTGTATGCGCCCGACGGCACGGTTCTGCTCGGCGAGCGTGGTTCTGTCGGAATCGGGCCGCCGGCGGCCGCCTGGGACATGGACCACAACTACGTCATCGCGGCAGCGAGCCCGGGAACGAGCAGTCCCGTGCCCCAGAGCGACGGCGACGTGTTCGCACGGAGACACCGTTTGTTCGACGACGCGGGCAATCCCAGCGGGGCGGCCATCGGATCGACGTTCCGCGTCAACAGCGCGGGCATCGGCGACCCCACTCCCAAATGGTGGCCGCTGGGGCAGGATGGGCCCGATCCTGCCTTGGATTCCGATGGCGAACTGTACGTCAGCTTTGATGGCTACGGTCCCGATGCGTCGGAAACTGTCAGCAGCGCCGTCTTCTTCAGCAACGCCGTTTCCAGCCTCATGCAGAAAGATCCAAATCAGGATCTCATTCCCTATTGGAGTACCGCCTCCGGTGTAGCGACCAACGGCGATGTCGACGGCGGGATCGAACAGATCCTCATCGGTGCATACAACCGGATGGTTACCGACGGGCTGTCGGCCGCCGATAGAAATGAAAAGCTGGGCCGTTTGCGGGCCATCCTCGACAGTGTGGCCGGGTTGCTTCGCGGCGAGGCCAACGGCGCGATGTTCTCCCGCTGGGACGCCGATCCGCAGCGCCAAGGCAGCCCCACCACGCTGTTCAGCGACAGCATCATGAACGCCCAGCGCGACGGACACAACGACCGTTGGCTGATCGCGATTCCGCGCGCTGCCACCGGGGGCGGCGTCACCGTGCGCTTGAGTCGAGACGGCATGACGACCTACGAGGACGTGAATCTTGGGCTGAACTTCGTCAATAGCGCGCTCAATACCGGGCAGACAATCCTGAACATGGAGGCGGCCCTGCGTGCCGCTGCGCGGACCTATGTGCAATGGGAATACAACGTGAACAGTCCGGAGGGGCCGGTCGATGTCCGCCTCCTGTCAGTCCAAGAATACAACGCTCGTTTCGGCACCGCATGGCAGACGGCCGCCGACATCGCGGACTACCACATCTTCGAGGTCACTTTCCAGGGCGCATCGCACGACAGCGACTTCAGTATTAGCACGGCGCCGTCGGGAAACACGCTTGCTCCGACCGGGCAGTCGCCGTCGTACCAAGAACACACCATCGGCCGCTACGGCATAGCCCAGTACAATGTATCGATGGAAGCGGAGCCGGACGGGGATCTGACATCCCTGTGGACTCAGCAAGAACTCTACACCTCATTTGGTGCATCCAACTACAACCTCTACTACCGCCGCTTCGACGAAAGCACCGACACGGCTGGGCCGCGGTTGCTCGACCTGATTGCCTATCAGTACCAGGGCCAGGATCCATTGACTTTTGCGCCTATAGTGGCCGGCGAAGGCATTCCCGAGGGAGGGGCGATTGCCGACCGGGTCGAGCACATCGTGCTGACTTTCGATGAGAATATGCTGGCGAACAATCCACTGCTCAACGCCGACAGCATCCTCAACCCGGCCAACTTCCGGCTCATGCAGGGCGGCATGGAGATCCCGGGCGGCGTGGTCCATGTGGAATTCGGGCTGAACAAGGCGTCCGACCTGCACGGCAAGACGGATTCGCGCGGCCGCATCTACAATCTCAGCGACATCCCCAGCAACAAGTGGGAGGCGGTGCTTACGCTCGACGGGCAAGGGTTCGATCCGGATGGCGCGCTGAACCCCGGCACGTACACGATCGAGGCGCTTGCGCCGGATCTGGCCGCGGGGATCTCCGGCCTCCGCGATGCATCGGCCAACGGCAACCCGCTGAGCCATACCGGGTTCAGCGAGGGCGGGCTGAACATGTCGCGGACCTTCGTGGTTCTCGGCGCGCCGGGCACGGACACGTCGATTTCCGACAACCTGAATCAGAGCACTACATTCCCCGAGAGCGGCAAGACCGTGGCGGTTGACGCTGACGGCGACCACGTGGCGGTCTGGACGTCGCAGTACCAGGCGATCCCGGGTGGGGATGTCTATGACCAACTCTACGTGCGGTTGTTCCTGCCCAACGGCAGTCCCTCGCAACTCGCGCCGAACGCCTTCCGGGTCACCGCCGACGATCCGGCGTTCGCCGCCGACCACCAGCGCTTCGGCACGGTGGCCATCGACTCCGACGGCGACTTCGTGGTCACTTGGACCAACTACCGCCAGATTCCCGGCGCCGCGTCCGGCACGCTCGACGCCGACATTTACGCCCGCCGCTTCCGCAGCGACGGCACGCCACTGGGCGGGGCCTTCCGTGTCAACACGCTGGGCACCGGCGACGGCGCCCAACCGTCGGCGCAGACGCAGTCGCAGATTGCCATGGACCGCGACGGCGATTTCGTCATCACCTGGTCGTCGGAAGTGTCGGGACAGGGCTCCGACGTCTACGCCAAGCGCTACGGCGGCCGCAAGTACGACGAGGCGGGCAACGTGCTGCCGCCGCAGGCCGTGGCCGATCTGGAACTCCAGGTCAACCAGAACGTCGCCGGCCAGCAGACGGTTTCCAGCATCTCGATGGACCAGGAGGGCCGCTACGTGATCGTCTGGATCAGCGATTCCCAGACGGGCGGCGTCGGCAAGGATGTGGTCGCGCGGGTCTTCACCGCCGACGGTCAGCCTGATGCCGCCATGGCCGGCGGCAACGAATTCACCGTCAATGCCACCCTGGCCGGCCAGCAGGAATTCGCCGACGTGGCCATGGACCTCGGCGGCGACACCTTCGTGGTCACCTGGTCGGGCACCACCGCGGCCGGTTACGGCGTCTACGCGCAGCGATTCAGCCGCACCGCCCCGGCCGGCGGCCAGTTCCTCGTCAACACCACGACCGTCGACGATCAGGCGTTCTCTTCCGTGGCAATCGACCACCAGGGTGAATTCATCATCACCTGGAGCGGTCGCGGCCAGTTGGCGGGCAGCCAGTTCGATGTCTACTACCAACGCTACGACGCGGCCGGTCAGCGGATTGCCGGCGAGAACCGCGTCAACCACTCGACCGCCGGCAATCAGCGTTATTCTTCCGTGGGCAATGACGGCGAGGGAAATTTCGTCATCGTCTGGACGGGCGACGACGGCGCGGGATCCACGCAGATCTACAAGTACACCAGTATGCCCATCGCGCCGATGACCGACAACGACGGTCCCATCGTCACCGACGTCACCCGCTATGATACGGCCAACCGCGGCGAGGAGCGGCAGGTCCGCGACGGTGACGTCGTCGAACCCGGTACCAAGAAACTGGTGGTCGTTTTTGGAGAGGAACTGTCGCAGGTCGGCGACGAGACCGGCCTGGCCAGCGTGAGGAATCCGGATAACTGGATCCTGTTGAAAGACGGCACCGCGCTGACCGGCGCGATCAAGTCGGTCACGTTCGCCTTGAATTTCGATCTAGGTCCACCTGCTACCGGTACTCGCAAGTACGAGGCGATCGTCACCTTCGACGGCAACGGCCTCGGCTACGGCGAACCGGGACTGGACCGCGGCCAGTACGAGCTGATCGTTCGCGATCGGGTCACGGACATCACCGGCAACCGGCTGGACGGCGATTTCGACGGCGCCACCGGCACCGGCGCCCAGCCCGGCTACCGCCATCGCTTCAGCATCGACGAGGTGATCCCCGAGGTGGAGGAGATCGTCTCCGGCCCGTCCAACGTGTACGATACGACCTATGCCGAGGCGGCGCGGGCGGTGGCCGTGGACCTGGACGGCGATCACGTGGTGGTCTGGACGGCGCGGGAGACGGCGGCAGGCCCCGACCGTGTCTACTTCCGCCTTTACGACAGCCAAGGCAATCCCGTCGATTTGGATCTGGACGGCAGCGGCACGGTCGAGCCCGGCGAGAACCGTGTGCCGGTCACCGACGCAGCCTTCGCCGACAACCAGCGCCACGCCACGGTAGCGATGGACAAGGACGGCGATTTCATCGTCACCTGGACCAATGTCCGCAACGGCGACAGCGACATCTACGCCCGCCGCTTCCGCTCCGACGGCGTGGCGATGGGCGAAGCCTTCCGCGTCAACACGGCCTCCGGTGTGGATTCGGAGCCGGGCGTGCAGAAATGGGCGCAGGTGGCCGCCGATCACGATGGGGATTTCGTCATCACCTGGACCTCGGAAACACCGAGCCAGGGATTGAATGTCTTCGCCAAGCTCTTCAGCGCGCGGATCGAGCGAGACCCAACGACCGGCGACATTCTGCCGCCGACGGAGGTAGGCAGCCAGATCGTGGCCAGCCAGACCACCATCGGCAATCAGATGCTCTCCAGCGTGGCGATGAACGCCGCGGGCGATTTCGTCGTCACCTGGACGGACGAGTCCCAGGTGAACCAGGACATCCGCGCCCGCTCGTTCGACCGCGAAGGACTGCCCATCACCAACGAGTTCACGGTCAATGCCAACCTGACGGGCGATCAGAACTACTCCAACGTGGCCATGGACCTTGACGGCGGCCGCTATGTGGTGACCTGGACCAGCACCGGGCAGGACGGCAGCGGCTACGGGGTCTACGCGCGGCTGTTGTCCGGCGGAGCGCCGTTGACCGGCGATATCCTGGTAAATCAGACAGTCGCCGGCAACCAGATGTTTTCCGCCGCGGCCATGAATCACCGGGGCGAAGTGGCCGTTACCTGGTCCGGCTACGGAAACCAGCCCGGCGAGGAGGACGAATCGCCCTACGGCGTCTTTTTCCGGCGATTCGACGCGACCGGACAACCGGTGGGAGGCGAATTGCTGGCCAATCGCGAACCTCTGGGCAACCAGTGGCTTTCTTCGATCGGCAGCGACGGAGCGGGGAACCTCGTCATCGTCTGGACCGGCGACGGCGCCGCGGCGGGCACGACGCAGGTTTTCAAACGGACCACGCGCCGCAACAATCCGGTAACCGACAACGACGGCCCCTTGGTTACCGACGTGACCTTGGCCGACCCGATCACGCCGGGGGCGGACAACGGGCGTTACCGCGTCCTTTCCGGCGACACGATCGACAA
Organism: Rhodopirellula sp.; assembly: GCA_012728855.1. Taxonomy (GTDB): domain Bacteria; phylum Planctomycetota; class Planctomycetia; order Pirellulales; family Thermoguttaceae; genus JABWBD01. The sequence continues at coordinate 49,938 of JAAYEH010000455.1, forward strand.
AACCACGCTTCAGGATCTGTTTGCGGGCGCCGAGACGCTGGCCCAACTCGTGGTGGTCTTTGGCGAGAACATGCCGACCGAAAGCCTGGAAAGCGTGAAGAGCCTCGCCAACTGGTCGCTGGCGCGCGACGGCAGCACCGTGGTTGGCGGCATCCAAGAAGTGGCGTTCGATCTGAATCCGATCACCAGGAAGTTCGAGGCGACGCTCACCTTCACCGAACCGCTGGACGACGGCACGTACGTGCTGACCGTCTTCGACACGATGACCGACGTGGAAGGCAACCGGCTGGACGGCGACTACGACGGGGTTCCCGGCGGCGCCGCGACGACCGGCGGCTACCGCCACACCTTCACCATCGGGCAAGGCGTCGTTGCCGGCGACGATCTGGTGACCAACGACGGCCGCACCTATCCGGAGACCGGCAGCGCCGTGGCCGTCGACGCCGACGGCGATCACGTCGTCGTCTGGACGGCCAGCGACAACCGCGTCTACTTCCGCATGTACGACAGCCAAGGCAACCCGGTTGATTTGCCCGGCGACGTCCGCGTGCCGGTCACCGACGCCGCTTTCGTCGGCCAACAGCGCTACGCCACTGTGGCCATGGACAAGGACGGCGATTTCATCGTCACCTGGACCAACGACCGCGACTATTCCGACTCGCGCGGACGGCCCGTCTACTATCATCCGACCGACGGTAGTTTCATCTCCTACGAGACTGCCCAGGACGAGTTCTACTATACGCAGACCAACGCTCTGGTCTCCGATCTGCCGACGGGCACCACTCCGGCCGACCTGGAGCGAGTGGTCGATTCCGACATCTACGCCCGTCGCTTCCGCTCGGACGGGTTGGCCTTGGGCGATGCCTTCCGGGTCAACGGCGTGGAGAGCCTCGAGTTCGAGGCGTACACGCAGAAATGGTCGCAGGTGGCGGCCGATTACGACGGCGAGTTCGTCATCACCTGGTCCTCCGAGACGCCCAATCAGACTTACGACGTTCACGCCCGGCGTTACAGCTCGCGGATCGAGCGCGACGACACCGGCGCGATCGTCCCGCCGCGCGCCTTGGGCGCCCAGTTCCTGGTGAACACCACGACGACGGGCAACCAGATGCTCTCCGACGTGGCCGTCAGCGCGTCGGGCGACTTCGTGATCACCTGGTCCTCGGCTACTTCCACCTTGGGCAGCCGGAGCATCATCGCCCGCGTCTTCGGCAATCACGGCAAGCCGGAAACCGCCGAGATCCCGGTGGCCTTCGGCGGCAACGACTATCCCAGCGTGGCCATGGACCTCCGCGGCAGCGTCTTCGTGGTCACCTGGACCAACACCACCGGTGTCGATAGCAGCGGATACGGGGTGTACGCCGAGGCGTTCTCGGCCGATGGCGGTTCCGTGACGGGTGAGTTCCGGGTGGCCGAGACGGTCGAGGGCAACCAGATGTTCTCTTCCGTGGCCATGGACCACCAGGGCGAGTTCACCGTCACCTGGACCGGCCACGGGGATCAGGTCGGCCAGAGCGACGAGGACGGTTTCGGCGTCTTCTATCGCCGATTCGACCTGGCCGGTCCGGTCACCGCCGAACAGCGGGCCAATGGCAACCCTCAGGGCGAGCAGTCGTTTTCCTCGGTCGGCAGCGACGGAGAGGGCAACGCGGTGATTGTCTGGACGGGCGGACCGTCCGGCGCCACCGAGGTTTATAAGCGGACCTTGGGGCGGGAGCAGTTGGAGACGGACAACGATCCGCCCATCGTCACCGACGTGACCCTGGCTGATCGCCTCATCAATCCGCCGGACGACGTGCGCTACCGCGTTCTCTCCGGCGACACAATCGACAGGGACGACCTGGAGGCCTGGTTCGGCGCCCCGACGCTGGCGCAGATGGTGGTGGTGCTCGGCGAGGAGATGCTTGAAGACGGCGTGCTGGACATCGAGAATCCGGCCAACTGGTCTCTGTCGCGCAACGGCAACATGATCGTCGGCGGCATCAAGGAGGTTCAGTTCGGGCTGAACCCGGACACGCGCAAGTACGAGGCCGTCGTCACCTTCGATCGCAACGGCACGGCCCCGGGTTCGCCGGAATTGGATGACGGTGTTTACGTGCTGACGCTGTTCGACACGGTGACCGACCTGGACGGCAACCGGCTGGACGGCGACTACAACGCCATCCAACGGCCCAACTACGTCCACTACTTCGCCATCGCCGACGTCGTGCCCGACGATGGCGGCGATCCCGGCGCGGCGCCGGAAGACACGATCAACACCGACGCCTACCAGGACATCCTGGTGAACAATCCGTTCACCTTCGGCATGGCGAACATGACCCCCTTCGGCGAGGAGACCTTCACCGATTCGACCGGGGAAACCTTCCCTCGCTACATGATCCGCTATGGCGATCCGCAGACCCTGGCGGCCAAGTCGCTCGCCGCCGACAACGACGGCGACTTCGTGGCCACTTGGACGCGGGACGACGTGATCGTGGAACTGCAGCGAGTCGGCAACACGGCGGTCCGCGACCCCGACAGCGGCGAGCCGGTCTACGCGCCGGTCATCGACCCGGCCACGGGCGGCCCGCTGTTCGACCAGAACGTCTACGCCCGCTACTTCACCGACGAGGTCCAGCGGATCACGCTGCCGCAGGGAGCGCTGGAGGATCTTTCCAGCAATCCGACCCATTACGCCCGCATGTCGCTGACCTACGGCGGGCATGAAGTGCAGAAGCTGTCGGTTACCGCCACCTCCCAGGCGTTGGTCAGCTCCTCCGGGCAGGCGCGGATCGTCGGCGAGTTCGATCTCTGGTTCGACGCCAATGTCGATGGCGTCCAGACGTCGTCGGAAACGGCGACGATCACTTTCAACGAGTCGGACATGGCCGGCAATGCCGCCCGGATGCAGACGGCGCTGCGAGAGCTTTCGGCGCTGGCAGGCCCCAACGGCGGCGATTCGACCCATGTGACCGTCGCGGCGCTGAATCCCCACGAATACGTCATCGATTTCGGGGAAGCGACGGCCGGACTGAACCAGCCGGAAATCGTCGTGCCGTCGGACTCAGTGCGATTCCCCGCCGACCATTCGGGCGGTTTTTATCCCGCCGCCATACCCTCGACCATTCGCGAGCCGATCACTATTGCCGGCATCCCCGTTTCGAGAACCAATCCGCAGGCCACGGCCACGGCCATCAAGAGCTATCTGGCCCAGACGACCACCGACGTCTTGCTCGGTCCGATCGACTACCCGCCGGTGGGCCGCGCGCCGAACAACCAGGGACCGCGGATTGAGCCGGAGTCCAAGGTGGCGGTGGTTCCCGAGGTGACGGTGGTTCCGGTTCTGGGCGTGGAGGGACACGCCGACGGGACGGTCTTCGATATCCACTTCACCGGCAGTTCGGCCAAGAAAGACCATCCCGAGTTGATCGTTTCGGCACTGACGAACGAAGCGGGCGATGACATCCGCGATCCCGCGGCCGATTACCTGCGGACGATCAAGCAGCCCAGCGCCGAGTTCCGGGTCAATCCTTTGGAGAAGGATAATCCCTTCACTCCGTATCCGGACGTGTTCGAGCAACTGGATCCGGTCGTGGCTATGGATCCCGACGGCGACTTCGTGATCACTTGGCAGAGCGAAGTGCCGGATTCGGAGATGGCCGGCAGCTTCACCGATGTCTACGCCAGGCGATTCGCGCCGGTCGGTCTCAGCGACAACCTGGATCCGTCCGTCGCGGGCAACGAGGCCGACCGCTACGGCGTCGTCACGCCGGGAATTCGCTCGCTCGTCTCGCCCACCACCGAGGTGTCGCAGATTCTCTCGATCGACCAGATCGGCGACTTCCGATTGAAGATCGGCGATCGCGAAACCAAGGACATCGCATTCAACAGCGCCAACTCGCCGGCGCTGACGGCCGTGGCCAACGAGATTCGATCGAAGTTGGAGGAACTCGGCTTCCAAGGCGTGTCGGTGACGAAACTGTCCTCGGCCAGCCCCTTCCAATTCCGCGTAAAGTACGAAGCCACGTTCGGAACCCAATTGGGCAAGGACCAATTTGCGCTGTGGTACGTGCCGGCCAACGACCCGGTCCACGGCCAGGTATCAGCGGTCGCCGAACCGGCCGAATACTACACCTTCCTCGTCAACCAGGACCGCGTCAACCCGCAGTTCTCGCCGAGCGTGGGCATCGATTTCGACGGCGACTTCGTCATCGCCTGGGCCAACGGCGGCCAGGATCTGAGCTTCTTCAACGGCATCAAGATGCAGCGGTACAACCGCTACGGCGAACCGCAGGGGGACGAAACCCTCGTCAACGACGAAGTCACGGACATCCATATCACTCCCCACGTGGGCATGAGCCACGAGGGCAACTTCGTCGTCGCCTGGGCGCAGACGGCCGATCCGAACTACATCGCCAATAATGCCTACGTGTCGAACGTCCGCTTCCGGCCCTACCGCGCGGACGGCACGGCGTTGTCCGGCATCATCTCCACGCCCGGTTCCGGCAGCCCCGCCGTCAGCTTCGACATGAACCAGAATTTCGTCGTCGCCTGGGACGGGCTTTCCGACGGCGCCGACAACATTCCCGACAATCCGTCGATGGGCATCGAAGCGCAGATGTACGAGATGTTCGGCGCGACGGGGAATTGGAGCGGCCGGATCCTGCGGCCTCAGTTCCGCGTCAACAGCGCCTCGACCACCACCGCCGGCGCGCCGCTCTGGCCCTTGGGGCAGTATAACCCCGATCCAGCCCTGGACGCCGACGGCGACCTGTTCATCAGCTACGACGGCTACGGGGCCGACACCTCGCAAAACGCCTTCTTCAGCGGCGAGAGGTTTTCGGGGCTGATCAACTCGGAAAAGAACGCGGATCTGCTCCCCTTCTTCAATCCCGGTTTTCAATCGTTCGGCGGTTTCGTCTCCGCGGTAGGCAACAACGGCGACGTCGACGGCGGCATCGAGGCGATCCTGATCGATGCTTTGGATTCCGGGGCTACGTCGGAACAGATCGGCCGGCTGCGTGCGATTCTCGACAGCGTGGCGGGACTGCTTCGCGGCGAGGCCAACGGCGCTTTGTACTCGCGCTGGGACGCCGACCCGGACGCGCCGGGAGCGCTGACCACGCTGTTCAGCGACAGCATCCTCAACGCACAGCGCGACGGACACAACGCCCGCTGGCTGATCGAAATTCCGATCAGCGCCACCGGAGGCACCTTCGATATCCGGCTCACGCGCGACGGAGTGGCGGGAAGCGAAACGATCACGATCAACCCGCAGTATCAGAACAACGTCTTGCAGATCCAGCCGACGATCGACGACATCGACAACAAGTTGGAGGCCGCCGCGCGGACCGGCGTCAATTGGCCGGAAAATACTTACGAGGGCCCCGTGCAAGTCCGCTACGTCGGGGCGGGCGAAACGATTACTCGTGCGTCAACCGCCTGGGACAGCGGCGTCGTCCCCGCCAACCATACGTTCGAAGTCGTGTTCCAGGGCGAGTCGCATGATTCGGGCATGTACCTCTCGCTGGTGCGCAATCAGCTTAGCCCGCAGGGAACGCCCGCGCCGAACCTGATCCTGCACACCGATGGTTTCGAAGGGACAAGGCAGGGTGAAGTCTCGATCGAAGTCGAACCCGACGGCGATCTCACCGGGCTCTGGACACAGTGGGAGTTGTGGACCGACTCCTTCCATCCCCTCGACTATGCCAACTCCAATATCTTTTTCCGCCAGATGGACGAGATCACCGATACGGCCGGTCCGCGGCTGATCGATCTGGTCAATGCGCGCGGAGACGGCGTGGCCAACGGCGGATTCATTCGCGGCTACACGCAGAACATCGTGCTGACCTTCGATGAAAACATGCTGGCGGCCAATCCGGATCTCAATCCCAACAGCATCCTCAATCCCGAGAACTTCAGGCTCTACCGCAACGACGTGGAGATCCCCAACGGCATCGCGCACGTTGAATTCGGCCTGAACAAGGCGGCCGACCTGGCGGGAACGACCTGGGAGAGGTTCAGCGGCGAACATAATGGAATCGACAACCAATCCATATTGACCGATTCAAGCCGTTCTTGGGCTTCCAACGAACTCGTCGGTCACATAGTCATCAACCGAACCGATCAAAGTTGGGGGAAGATTACGGGCAACACCGGCACAACCATTACGGCCGTGCTCTCCGACGGGACGGACAACGACTGGGACATGGGCGACGACTATGTCGTCGGACTCCCGTACGATTTGAGTTCCATCCCCAGCAACAAATGGGAAGCGGTTTTGATCCTCGACTCCAACGGCGAGCACAACCAGGGCCTGATCCCCCTGGGCACCGGCGAATACCGGATCGAGGCCCTCACCCCGCGAGCCGGCGCCTCCGGTCTTCGCGACGCGTCGGCCAGCGGCAACCCGCTGGGCTATAGCGGGTTCGTCCCTGGCGGCGTGAACATGTCGCGGACGTTCGTGGTAACCATCAACGAAGCCGACCAGTTGGTGGACGGCGGCGTTTCCGGCTCCTCGACGCGAGACCATGCCACCACCAATCCGGAGAATCCCGGCGCGGTGGCCGCCGACAGCGACGGCCAGTATGTGGTCGCCTGGACCGCGTACGATGCGGCGCTGGGTCGCGAGCGAGTCTTCTTCCAGATGTACGACGCCGACGGCACGGCCGCCGATTTGCCGCGAGTGAATTCGGCGGGCCAACCGCTGCTGGGCGCCGACGGGAAGCCGATTGTCATCGCCGACGCCGCCCGTGTTCTGCCAGTTGCGCCCCTGGACTGGAATCCCGACGACATCCAGTCGCATCCTAACGTGGCCATCGACAAGGACGGCGATTTTGTCATCACCTGGACGAACGAGCGCGAGGGGAACGCCGACATTTACGCGCGCCGCTTCGATGCGCTGGGCAACATCGCCGGCATCGACGCCGCCGACAATATCGTTTTCAAGTCGGCGGCCCCAGAACCGTTCCGCGTCAACGACTACACTGCCGACGTCCAGACATGGTCCGACGTGGCCTTGGACGCCGACGGCGATTTCGTCATCACCTGGTCGAGCTACGGCCAGGAAGACAACGGCCAGAACGGCACAGGCTACGGCATCTACGCCCGCCGCTACGACTCCTTCGGAGTGCCGATGTCGCCGGAATTCCAGGTGAACGTGACCACCGCCGGCAGCCAGCAGGGTTCCAGCGTGGCCATGGGCGCCCTGGGCAACTTCGTCATCGCCTGGACCAGCGACCAGAACGGCATCGGCGACGACATCATCGCCCGCGAGTTCAACGCCGACGGCACGCCGGTCGACGGACCGCTGGCCGGCGAAATCCGCGTCAACGACACGGTCGCCGGCGATCAGCGTTACCCCGACGTGGCGATGAGTCTGGACGGGGCGAACTACATCGTCACCTGGACTGACACCGCCGCCGACCTCAGCGGCAGTTCGGTGTGGGCCGAGCTGTCCAGCCCGCAGCCGCGTCGTTACGTCGACCCCTTCTCCCACATCATCACCGGTCAGCATCAGTTCTCGATCACCGTTCCCAGCACCGACAATTTCGAGGTCCAGGACGTCAACGTCAAGATCGTCGACCTCTTCCACTCGCGGCTGGAGGATCTCGAGGTGATCTTGCGCAGCCCGGCCGGCACCGAGGTGACGCTGTTCAACAACCTGCCGCGTCCGTTGCTGACCGACGGCAGCCGTCCCAGCGGCAACTCCCTGGTCGGCACCGTGTTCGACGATCAGGCGCGGGGCAGGGTGCGGATCATCGATTCGGATCTCGGGGCGGTTCCCCCCTACACCGGCTCGTGGATTCCGCAGGAGACCCTCAACGCCTTCGTGGGCGAGGATTCGGCGGGAACGTGGACCCTCATCGTCCGCGACCGCGAGAACAACAACCTCACCGGCTTCATGAACTCGTTGCTGCCGGAGGGATCGTGGTGGCTCGACATCTCCGAGGTGGACGCCGAAGCTTCGTCCTTCCGCGTGAACACGACGCTGAGCGGCAATCAGATGTTCTCCTCGGTGGCCATGGACCACGAGGGCAACTTCACCGTCGCTTGGAGCGGCGTCGGCACGCAGCCCAACCAGGTCGACACCGAGGGCTACGGCGTCTTCTATCAACGCTACGACAACCGCGCCACGCGGATCAGCGGCGAAACCCGCGCCAACGACAATCTCCCCGGCGACCAATGGATGCCCACCATCACATCCGACGCGGTCGGCAACTTCGTCGTCGTCTGGACCGGCCCGCACGAAACCCAAGGGACGAGCATCTACCGCTACACCAGCGTGCTCGACGCTCCCCAGACCGACGTCGTCGGCCCGCTGGTGACCGACGTCTACGTCGGCGGCAGCCGCGCGCTGCAAAACGACGTGCTCGATCCGCCGGGCGGCCTGACGGAGATCAAGGTTCTCTTTGACGAGAACCTGCTCACCGCCGGCGGCGCGGGCGGAACGCACAGCGTGCTGAATCCGCAGAACTGGGTTCTCAGCCGCAACGGCAGCGACATCCAGGGCGCCATCGCCGGCATCGACTTCCAGTACAATCCCCTCATCCGCAAGTACGAGGCGACACTCACGCTGGACGGCAACGGCCTCAGTCAAGGCCAGCCCGCCCTCTCGGCGGGGAATTACGTGCTCTCGATCAAGGATCTCGTCAACGACGTCTCGGTCTTCTTCGATCCGGAAGCGGATCCCGGCACGCAACTGCTGGTGATGGGCAATCCGCTCGACGGCAACTACGACGGCATCCCCGACTCCGATCCGATCAATATCGGCTTTGGCGGCTACCAGCACTTCTTCACCGTCAACAGCGCCCCGCAAACCGGCGCCGAATTCCGCATCAACCCCGACGCCACCCGGCAGCGCGAGCAGCGATTCTCGCAGGTTCGCGGCACCGGCACCGGCCAGGAGGAAAGCACCCGCTCGGTGGCCGTCGACAACGACGGCGACTTTGCCGTCGTCTGGACCAGCTACGGCCAGGCCGATCCCAACGATCCGACCGCCGGCGACGTTTACTTCCGTCTCTACGATCGCAACAACGTTGCGCTCACCGGCGAGATTTTGGTGAACACGACGATTGCCGGCCATCAGGGCAATGCCTCGGTGGCCATGGATGCCGACGGTGATTTCGTCGTCGTCTGGGAGAGCGAGGGGCAGGACGCCGACGGAAGCTGGGGCATTTACGGCCGCCGCTTCGACTCGATGGGCAATCCGCTGGTGTCCGACACCAACGGCAACCGCGAGATTGACGCCAGCGACACCGCCGCCGAATTCCGCATCCACACCAACATCACCGGCCACCAGCTTAATCCGTCGGTCGACGTGGACGACGACGGCGACTTCGTCGTGGTCTGGAGCACGGCCGGGCAGGACTTCAGCTTCTTCAACGACGTTCGCGGCCAGATCTACACCAATGTCGGCGCGCGTTCCGGCGTGGAACTGACGATCAACTCGACCACGACCCCCGGCACCACCGCCTTCCAGGTCAATCCGGCCGTTGTCATGCATAACAGCGACGGTTCGTTCGTAGCGGCTTGGGATCGCGCGGCCAACCAGGTCAACGGCGTGGTCACCAACGCCAACATCATCGCGCGCCGGTTTGCCGCCGGCGGCGGTCCGCTGGGCGGCGAGTTCCGAGCCGACACCGATCCCGGTATTGGCGGCGGTCCGATGCAGCGGGTGGCCCGCAATCCGCAGATGGCGATGAACGACCAGGGGCAGTGGATCGTTGTCTGGGAGAGCTTCGTCGACAACGTGACGGAATACGATGTTTTCTGGCAGCGATTCTCCGCCGACGGCGCCGCGGGCGCCGCCGGCCAGGCCAACCAGACCCAGTTCGGCGATTCCCAGGTGAATCCGTCGGTGGGCATGGACGCGGACGGCGATTTTGTCATCGCGTGGAACGGAGAAGGCGGCCAGCCGCACCCGCTCGACTCCAGTACGGACCTCATCGCCGATCGCGACGACGAAGGGGTATTCCTCCGCTATTACAACGCTGCCTCGCAGCCGGTGAGCGTCCAGATGCGGGTGAACCGCACCGAGGCCGGCGTGCAGCAATTCCCGACGATCGGCATGGAGCCGGACGGCGACATGATCGTCGTCTGGGCCGGACGCGGCGTCGGCGACCAGCACGGCGTCTTTGCCCGCCGCTACGACGAGCCGACCGACACGGCCGGCCCGCTGATGACCGAGCTGCGCCAGACCAACGGCGCCTTCGTGACGACCGCCGTGCCGATTACCACGCAGGTGGAGCAGATCGTCGTCGTCTTCGACGAGAACCTTTGGCTCGCCGACGACGACAGCGTGGAGAACATCGAGAACTGGCTCTTGGCGCGCAACGGCGTCGAGGTCGACGGCGCGATCGTCCAGGTCCAGTTCGGCCTGAACAAGTCGTGGCAGCTCGGGCTGCCGGGCGCGGTGAAGTCCAATAAGTGGGAAGCCGTCGTCACCTTCGACATCGGCTCCGACCCCGGTAACCAGGGGCTGAGAAACGGTCTGTACACGATCACGGCGCTGCATCCTGTCCCCGACGACGACGCCACCACCATTGACGAGACCCAATCGGGCATCCGCGACGCCGTCGGCAACCCGCTGGCCCGCCGCGGATACCTCCCGGACGGACGCGACATGTCGTTGTCGTTCACGATCGACACTTCCGGCGGCTCGGGCGGCGACACCGATCCCACGCCGGGCCGCACCGACATTCCCGACGCCGTGGCCGTCGATGCCGACGGCGATCACGTCGTCGTCGTCACCGATACGACCGGCGGGCTGGACCGCGTCTATTTCCGCCTCTTCGACGCCGACGGGTCGCAAGCCAAGGTCCGTACGCCCGTCACAACCGAGCCGGAATTTGTCGGCGACATGCAGCGCTACGGGCAGGTCGCCATCGACAAGGACGGCGACTTCATCGTCACCTGGACCAACTACCGCGGCGGCGACGCCGACGTCTACGCGCGGCGGTTCACCGCCAGCGGCGACGCGATCGGCGAGGCCTTCCGCGTCAACACGCTCGGCGTCGGCGATTCGACGACCCCCACCGCTCAGAAATGGTCGCACGTGGCCATGGACGCCGACGGGGATTTCGTCATCGTCTGGTCGCATGAGGAGGTTGCCCAGGCGGGCGGCGCGGCGAACTACAACGTCTACGCGCAGAGCTTCTCCTACAACGTCGCCGACGCGCTGCCGGATCGTCCCGTCGCCGCCGCCGACGAGGAATTTCTGATCAACGAGGCCCTGCCCGGCGACCAGATCGCCGGCAGCGTGGCCATGGACGCGCTGGGCCGCTACGTGGTCACCTGGACCAGCAACGCCAGCGGCAACAGCGACGTGCTCGCCCGCCTCTTCGACCGCGGCACGCCGTTGACGACGGAGTTCGTCGTCAACCTCACCACCAACGGCGATCAGCGCTACCCGAGCGTCGCCATCAACCTTCCCGGCGACCGCTTCGCCGTTACCTGGTCGAGCACGTCGCACCCGGACCAGGACGGCGACACCTTGCCGGACGACACCGACTACGGCGTCTACGTCCGCAGCTACAATTTCGACGGGGCGGTGCAGACCCCGACCAGCGGCGAGGTCCACGTCAACACGACGACGGAGTGGAATCAGATTTACTCCGACGTGGCGATGGATCACCGCGGCGACTTCACCGTCACCTGGAGCGGACGCGGCCTGCAGCCCGGACAAATCGACGAATCGGAGTACGGCGTCTACTATCAGCGTTTCACCTACAATGCCGCCGGCCAGCCCATTCCGGCCACCGTCGACGGGCAGCCGGATACGCAGCTTCGCGAACTCCGCGCTAATGTCCAAACCGACGGCAACCAGTATCTCTCCTCCATCGGCGCCGATGGTGAAGGAAACGTCGTGATCGTTTGGACCGGTCCGGCAGCCGTACCCGGAACCACCGCCGTCTACCGATTCGTCAGCGCCAACAGCGTGCCGGTGCTGGACGACGACGGGCCGCTGGTCACCGACGTGCTGGCGACGTATCGCGGCGAGCATACGGCAGCCAACAATGAGGCGATGCTCACCGATTCCACGGCCGATTGGACTGCCGATGGACTCATCGGGCAGATCATCCGAAACGTGACCGATCAAAGCTGGGGGATCATCACCGCCAACACGGAAACGACCATTACGGTCACCCTTGCCGGCGGAACGGACAACGATTGGGACACGGGCGACGACTACCGCATCGACGTCCGACTTCTCGACGGCGACCGGCTCGAACAGCCCGCGGCGGCTCCTACCCAGGTCGTGGTCGTTTTCGGCGAAGAGATGTCGACGGTCGGCGGCGACACCGGGATCAACAGCGTTCTCAACCCCAACAACTGGTCGTTGGAACGATTCGGCACCGAAATCATCGGCGGCATCAGCGACGTCGATTTCGCGTTCAATGCGGTGTCGCGGAAGTGGGAAGCGCTGGTCACCCTCGACGGCGACGGCATCAACCCGGGCGTGGCGCTGCTGCCGACCGGCACCTACGTGCTCACCGTTCGCGATGCGGTCACCGACGGGCTGAACCGCGTCGACGGCAATTTCGATGGCTTGCCCGGGACCGCTCCGGCCGGCACGGGCTACCGCCACACCTTCTTGGTCGACAACGACGACCCGATCCCCCCGAACCCCGACGCCCCGGTCTGGCCGAGTCCTAACGATCAGCGAACCGACGCGGAAACGCGAGATGCCGTGGCGGTGGATGGCGACGGCGATCATGCCGTCGTCTGGACCGAGCGGATCGGCGCCGTGGACCGTGTGTTCGTCCGTTTGTTTGACGCCGACCGTACTCCCTTCGCGGGCAATCCGGGCGCGATTCCGGTGACTACGTCGGCCGACTACATCGCGGACAACCAGCGGCACGCCGGCGTAGCCATCGATGCGGACGGCGACTTCGTGGTCACCTGGACCAACTACCGCGGCGACGACGCGGACATCTACGCCCGCCGATTCCACAGCGACGGCACGGCGGACGGCGAGGCGTTCCGCGTGAACGTGTATACCACGAACAGCCAGACGTGGGCGAGCGTCGCCATGAACGTCCACGGCGACTTCGTGGTCACCTGGTCGAGCCTGGGCCAGGAAGACAACAATCAACTCGGGCTCGGTTACGGCGTCTACGCGCGCCGCTACGACTCGTTCGGCAGCCCATTGGGATCGGAATTCCGCGTCAATGTGGTGACGGCCGCGGACCAGAAGTTCTCCAGTGTGGCCATGGCGGAAGACGGCGGCTTCTTGGTCGCCTGGACTGCCACGCAGGGCGGGATTGGCGACGACATCGTCGGCCGCCAGTACAACGCCGACGGCACGGCGGTCACCGGAGAGGTGGTCATCAACGACGTCACTGCCGGCAACCAGCGCTATCCGGACGTTGCCGCGAATCTTGACGGGTCGGTCTATGTCGTCACTTGGACGAGCGACGGCGCCGACGGCAGCGGCAACGGCGTCATGGCACGGCAGATCGCCGATTTGGGATCGATCGCGACGGAGCCGGTCGCAGTCCTCGTCAACACGTCGACATTGGGCGACCAGATGTACCCCTCGGTCGCCATGTCTTACGACGGCACATATATCGTCACCTGGAGCGGTCGCGGCGCTCAACTCGGCGAGGAAGACGCCCTGGGGGTGTACTACCAGCGCTACGAGTCCGACGGCACGGCCATCCTGGGCGAGACTCGCGTCAACAACAATGTTCCCGGCCCGCAGTACCTTGCTTCCGTGGGAAGCGATTCCGAGGGGAATTTCGTCATCGTGTGGAGCGGGCCGGCCGACGTTACCGGCACGCCGACCGCCGTGTTCAGCTATGTGAGCCTCAGCGACATTGTCGTGGAGGACGGCGTCGGTCCGATCGTCAGCGACGTCCGGGACACGGGGGGCAACCGGCTCGTCGATCATGACGTACTCGCCCCGTCGCCCAGCGCGACGCAAATCGTCTTCATTTTCAACGAGGAACTCAGCCGCGACTTGGACGCCGATGACGGGTTGCACAGCGTCGAAAACCCGGAAAACTGGGTTCTCGAACGCAATGGAACCCAGATTGTCGGCGGCGTCCAGAACGTATCCCTCGTGAGAGACCCCGCTACGCGAAAATGGCAAGCCACGCTCACCTTGGACGGCAACGGCTTCTCCGGCGGTACGGCGGCCCTCTCGACGGGCAACTACGCGATCACCGTTCGAGACCAGGTTTGGGACGCCACGGCAATCTGGAACAACAATACGGATCTTTGGACCGAGGACGGCAACGCGCTGGACGGCGATTTCGATGGTGCGCCGGGCACTCCCGGCGCCGGAACCGGCACGTCGGGATTCACCTTCCACTTCACGGTGGCCGGTGACAATCAGGCCGGCGCCGAATTTCGCATCAACGACGACGCCAATCGGCATCTCGTGCAGGAGTTCTCCGAACCTTTCGGCACCGGCGCGAGCCTTAACGGCGTCGGCCTGGAGGAGAGCACCCGCTCCGTGGCGGTCGACAACGACGGCGATTTCGTGGTCGTCTGGACCACCTACGGCGTCGACGGCGTCGGCGACGTCTACTACAAGCTGTACCGCCGCGACTTCACGGTCTTGAAGGCCGAAACGCTGGTCCATCAAAACACGGCGGGCAATCAGCGCAACGCCGCCGTGGCCATCGACGCCGACGGCGACTTCGTCATCGTTTGGGAAGGCGAAAGCGCTGTAGGGTCGGGCCAGTACGACGTTTTCGCGCGGCGCTTCAATGCGGTGGGCGACCCGATCGTCTCCGACAGCAACGGCAACGGCTGGCTCCGCAATGTCACGGGACAGATCGATCCGGAAGACAACAACCTGGAATTCCGCGTCAACAGCGACACTCGCGACAACCAGATCAACCCGGCGGTCGCCATGGACGACTCCGGCGGCTTTGTCATCGTCTGGGCCAACGCGGCGGCGGATTTCAGTTTCCGCAACGACGTTCGCGGGCAACTCTACAACATGTACGGCGAACGTCAGACGGCGGACTTCCTGGTCAATGCCACCAGTCAGCCCGGCGCGGCCGGCATCGAGGTCAACCCCGCCATCGCCATGACCGGATCCTCCGGCGTGTTCATGGTGACATGGGATCACGCCACCGGTCAGCAAAACGGTATCGTCACCGGCACCGAAATCCTCGCCCGTATTTTCAACCCCAACGCCAGCGAATTGGTGCCGCAGTTCCTCATCGCCGGCACCGCGGCGGTGCCGGCCCGCAATGCGCAACTGACGGCGGACGACCAGGGCCAGTTCATCGTCGTCTACGAAACGCTCGGCGATGTCTTCTTCGAGCGGATCGATTCGACAGGGGCAACCGTCGCAACCGGCCAGGCAAACATGCCACAGTTCGCCGGCGCTCAGGTGAATCCGTCGGTGGCGGTCAATGCCGACGGCGGATTCGCGGTGGTCTGGAACGGCAACGGAGCGCAGCCTTCTGCCCAGAATCCGGCTGACCCGAACCTCTGGGCCGATGCCGACAACGAGGGCGTCTTCGTTCGCTTCTACGATTCGACGAACACGGCGCTGGGCGTTCAATCGCGGGTGAACCGGACCGAGGCGGGCATCCAGCATTTCCCATCGATCGGGATGACCAAGGAAGGCGAAGCGCTGGTGGTATGGAGCGGGCGCGGCGTGGGCGATCCGCACGGCATCTTCGGCCGTCATTACAGCGTCCCGGTCGACACGACCGGCCCGCTGATCACCGAACTGCGGTTGGCCGACGGAGATCTTCTCGAATCGCCGGTGCTCGACACGATGAACAGCCTGGTGGTGGTGTTCGACGAGGACATGTACGTCGCCACAGAGCAACAGCTTGCCGACGCCCTGGCCGCGCGCGATGCGGCGCTGGCGGCC
The DNA here is from genome assembly GCA_012728855.1 of Rhodopirellula sp. Lineage (GTDB taxonomy): Bacteria > Planctomycetota > Planctomycetia > Pirellulales > Thermoguttaceae > JABWBD01. The sequence continues at coordinate 65,761 of JAAYEH010000455.1, forward strand.
GGAACTCCGATCCCGGCCGGCGCTCGAGCGGTGCTGGACAGCGTGGAAAACTCCGAGAACTGGACGATTACCCGCAACGGCGTGCCGATCGCGACTGCCGGCATCGCCATCGAAGGCATTCAGTTCGCCTTGAATCCGTTCACCAACAAATACGAGGCGGTGATCTCCTTCGACCCGCCGTTGCCCAACGGCGAATACCGCGTGACGGCGCGGCGCCCCCTGCTGGACGATCCGAGCACCATCAGCGTCGACGAGGGTCAAAGCGGCCTGCGGGACAAAGCGGGCAACCCGCTGGGCAGCACCAGCGCCCTTCCCGGCGGGCGCGACCTGGTGCGGGTCTTCACGATCACAGTCTCTGCCAACGGCAGCGCCGGCGACGACTCGGTGACCGACGCCAATCTGACGGTGCTCAACGGCAGAACGCACCCCGAGACGCCCAATGCCGTAGCCATGGACCCCGACGGTGACCACGTGGTGGTGTTGACGGCCGAGGATCTCGGCGTCGACCTGACCGCCCTTCCCGCCGGGACGCCGCAAGTGAGCAGCTTCCAGGATCGCGTCTGGATGCGGTTGTTCCATGCCGATGGCAGCGCCGCGACCGTTCTGACGCGTGTTGCCGACGATTCCTTCTTCCCCAATGGAGTCGCCGCTCAGCGCTTCGGCAGCGTGGCCATCGACGCCGACGGCGACTACATCGTCACCTGGACCCAATACGACTGGGTGCTCGACCCGGAGACCGGCGACCACATTCTGGATACGGAGACGAATCAACCGGCTTTCGAAGCCAACGTCTACATGCGGCGGTTCAACGCCGCGGGCCAACCGCTGCCCAACGGCTTCGCGCAAAGCACCGCCCCCATGCTGGTCAATACCTTCGGGACGCCGGACTTCATCAATCGCTCGATCGACCGCACGAAACTCCCCACCGACCAGAAGTGGTCCGACGTGGCCGTCGATGCCGACGGCGACTTCGTTATCACCTGGTCGAGCTACAGCCAGGAGGACAACGGCCAGATGGGCACCGGCTACGGTGTCTTCGCTCGCCGTTTCGACAGTTCCGGGCAGCCGCTGGCCGCCGAGTTCCAGGTGAACGTCACCACCGAAGGCAACCAGATGCTCGCCAGCGTCGATATGGACAACTACGGCGGCTTCGTGGTCGCCTGGGCCAGCGATCAGGATGAGGTGGGCACCGAGATCATCGCTCGCAGCTTCTGGCCGGACGGCTCGCCGCAGGAGACGAGCGTCGGCGCGGGGCGGCTCTACGGCGAGGTGCTCATCAACAGCACGAACACGGATGGAAACCAGACGTTCCCCGACGTGGCGATGGCGGTCGACGGCACGACCTACGTGGTTACCTGGACCGGGCCGGACGGCTCGGGCACCGGCGTCTACGCGCGGCAGATCCAACGGCCGGTGCTCACCAACGCCGTCTCGCGGGTCACCTACCCCGACGACTTGGGGCCTATGGGAGTTCCGATCCCGGACCCCGGAACCATTACGCCGCATCCCAGCATTACCATCAGCGAGCATTTCTCGATTCTCGACCTCGACGTGAGGCTGGACATCGAGCACGTCTGGGATCCGCACCTCATCGTCGAGTTGGTGCATGTGAATACCGGCACCAGCGTGGTGCTCACCGATCAGAATCCGCGCAATCCGGCGCCCAACGGTTTGCCGTTCATCTACAACCGCGCCAACGCCAATCTGAATATGGCCAACTACACGTCAACGATCTTCGACGACGAAGCGCTGGTCGATATTCGCGCCTACCCGCAGGCGGCGCCGCCTTACACGGGCCGCTTCCAACCCGACACCCCGGCGCTGGCCGCTTTCGACGGCGAAGACGCCTTCGGCACCTGGGAACTCATCGTCACCGACACGACCCCCGGACCGTACGTCGACATCGACGGAGACGGATTCGGCGGCGATTTCCCGGATGACATTCCGTTCATACCAATTCCCCAGTTCCTCAAGGCATGGTCGTTGGACGTTGCTCCCGGTGTGACCGCCAGCCCGGAGATTCTCGTCAGCACGACCACGAACGCCAACCAGATGTACTCCTCGGTGGCCGTGGACGAAACCGGCGCCTTCGTGGTTGCCTGGAGCGGCCGGGGCGAGCAGGAGTTCCAACGCGACCTCGACCAGAACGGTGTGTTCTTCCAGCGATTCGATTCCAACACGAACCGGATCGGCAGCGAGACTCGCTTGAATACCGTCGTCCCCGGACGGCAGTGGATTCCCTCCATCGCCACCGACGCCGACGGCAATTTCGCGGCGGTCTGGACCGCCGACAATCCGGACGTGCCCGGCAAGACCGACGTCTACCGGCGACTGAGCGGCGACTTCTTCTCCGTCGCCGACACTGGTGCGCCGATCGTCACCGATGTGCTCACCAGCGACGGGGAACGCATCTTCGACGGCGGCGTACTCAACCTCGACGATCTTGAGCCGATCGAGCAGATCAAAGTCGTCTTCAGCGAAAACCTCTCCACCCGCCTGATCGGAACGTCGAGCCAGGGCACGGTGGGCGACCCCGGTCCCGATAGCGTGCTCAATCCGCAGAATTGGGTGCTGTTGCGCGGCGGCGTCGAGGTTCCCGGCGCGATCGTGGCGGTGACCGATTACCTCGGGCACTCGAACCCCTCGCATCCCGACTTCGCGCTGTTGAACCCGGACACGCGCAAGTACGAGGTTCTCGTCTCCTTCGACGCCGACTCGCTCGCCAACGGCATCCAACCGCTGTCGGCCGGCGACTACGTGCTGGTGGTCCGCGACACGATTCACGATGACTACCCCGTCGCGCTCCCCTCCGATCCGTTCTTCGGCGGCAACGCCCTGGACGGCGATTTCGACGGGGCGGCCGGCACGAGCATCGACGGCGTCCGCCTCCAGACGCAGTCGCACCCGGGATTCCAGATCGGCTTCACCGCCACCCGCGGCACGTCCATCGGCTCGGAATTCCGCATCAACGAAGAGACGTTGCCGGAACAGGTCTTCTCGCTCTGGGCGGGGACCGGCAGGGCCGAAGAGCAGACGACGCGCTCGGTGGCCGTGGACCACGACGGCGATTTCGTCGTCGTCTGGACCAGCTACGGACAGGACGATCCGGATCACCCGATGGACGCGGGCGTCTACATGCGGATGTACGACCGCAACAACAAGCCGCTGACGGATGAAATCCGCGTCAGTTCGGACGTGATCGGCAATCAGCGCAACGCCAGCGTGGCGATCGACGCGGACGGCGAATTCGTCGTCGTCTGGGAAGCGGAGACCCCCGCCGACAGCTCGCACCTGCCCTGGGTCGACTGGGACAGCTACGGATATCTCGAAAAGGACTGGGATATCTTCGCGCAGCGATTCAGTTCCACCGGCCAACCGATCGGCGATCAGATCGAGGTCAACACCAAGACGACTGGCGAACAACTCAACCCGGCGGTGGCTTCGGACATGTGGGGCAATTTCGTCGTCGTTTGGGCAACCAAGGGGGACGATTTCAGCTACTTCAACGACGTTCACGGCCAGGTGTTCAACTACCGCGGCGAGCGCATGACGCCGGAGTTCCGCGTCAACGAAGAGAACATCACCGGCGCGCAGACCCTGCCCGGCGCCATTGAAATCAACCCGACCGTCGGCATGGATCGCGCCGGCAATTTCGTCGTCGCCTGGGAGCAGGTTTCCCAGCAGAGAAACGGCGTGGCCATCAACACCTTTATCGTCGCCCGCAATTTCGACGCCTTGGCCAATCCGCTCACCGACGAATACCAGGTCAACATCGGGGAGGACGACTTCTACTCCGATGCGGAGCATGATCCGCAGGAAGGCGCCGGCGGCGGTACGCCGACCGAGCGGGAAGCACGCAACCCGCAACTCGCCATGGACGCCGACGGCAACTACATCATCGTCTGGGAGGCGTTCCAGGACAACGACATCGACGCCAGCACCGGCCCGGAAAGCTACGGCATTTACTTCCGCCGCTTCAATCCGGACGGCACCCCGGACAGCGATTTCGAAGACCAGGATCATCAGGCGAACCTGGTCATCACCAGCGATCTGGACGACCCGCCCGCAGTCGACCCGGCCCGCAACAGCGATCTCTTCGCGTATGCGCAAGTCAATCCATCGATCGGCATCGACGCCGACGGCGACTACGCCATCGTCTGGAACGGCAACGGCGCATCGCCCCACCCGCTCGATCCCGATGGGATGATGGCGACCACGCCCGACCGCGACGGCGTCTGGGTCCGCTCCTTCTTCTCGGACGACGATTCGGGCGGCACGCCGGAATTCGTCTCGGTGCAGACTCGCGTCAACACCACCTGGGGTGGCGAACAGAAGCTCCCCTCAATGGCCATGGAGCCCGATGGCGACATGATCGTGGTCTGGAACGGCGTGGGCGTGGGCGACACTCGCGGCATCTTCGCTCGCCGCTACGATGAACGGACCGACACCGCCGGTCCGCTGGTTACCGATCTGCTCTCCCCCGAGGGCGACCGGATCATGCCGGGTGCGCAAGTTGACGGCGAACTCGGCTATCTCGTTATCGTCTTCGATGAAGAGATGACCACCCACCAGGGCTGGCCCACGGAAGACTGGACCACCGGCAAGAACGTTAGCAGCGTCGAGAATCCCAACAATTATCAACTGTTGCGCGACGGCGTGCCGGTTGCCGGCGGGATCACGCGCATCGACTTCGCGCTGGGGCCGAACAACAAGTGGGAAGCGAAGCTTGAGCTAGCGGACGATCTGCCCGAGGGCAACTACGAGGTCGTGGTCCGCAACACAGTTCGCGACAAGGTCGGCAACCCGCTGGGCAGCACCGGACGCAATCCGTCCGGCGAGGGATTCCGCCGCAGTTTCAATCTCATGCCGTCGCGGACCGGCGACGAAGTGCTTGTCAACGTCGGCAAGACAACGGGCGACCAGCACACGGCCGGCGATTGGGGCAGCACGTATGCCAATCCGATGTCGTCGCAGAACACCGTGGCCAGCGACGCCGACGGCGACTACGTCGTCGTGTGGACCAGCGAGGCCGATGGTGATCCGGGTGTTTTCGCGCAGCTTTACCAAGCCGATGGAACGGCGATGGGGAGCATCCTCACCGTCACCAGCGATGCGTCCGCGGAATACGCCAGCGTCGCCCGCGACGCCGACGGCGACTTCATCGTCACCTGGTCGCAAAAAGGCGGTGCCGGGCTCTCGGCCGACGACTGGAACGTCTGGGCGCGGTGGTACAACGCCGCGGGCGGCACGGTACGGAATGCGTTCCTCGTCAACTCCGAGACGGATGACGTGCAGCGTTACTCCTCGGTGGCGATGGACGCCGACGGCGATGCGATCATCGTCTGGCAGAGCCTCGACCAGGACGGCGACGGCTACGGCATCTACGCGCAGCGGTACAACACGGCGGGAAGCACGATTGGAGGAGCCGACGAACGGCAGATTTTGGACTTCACCGGCGCCAGCAACGGCACGTTCCGCTTGCGGTGGAACGGAAATGTCACCGAGCCAATCACCTATTCCGGCAACGCGTCGACCATTGCCGCGGAGATCGAGGCCAAGCTGCAGGATGCCACCACGACCAACGCCCGCGTGGTCGTCAACGTGTTGAATATGGATCAGCTTGAAATCCGCTTCGGCGGCAGCCTCGGCAACCGGAACGTGACGCCGATCACCGTCGTCCCCGGCACGATCACGGGGCTTGCCCATCCGACCACGACCGTCGAAGGCGCATCGGGCGAGTTCCGCGTCAACGACACCACGGACAATCACCAGATGTGGCCGTCGGTCGGCTCCGATGCGGCCGGCAATATCGTGGTCAGTTGGACTTCGTGGACGACCAAGTGGGAAGACATCAACGGCGACGGGGTCGTCGATGAGATCGACGAGCGGGGAATCGATCTGAACGGCGATTTCCTCATCGACATTCCGCCGCGCGGCACGAGCGATCCCGACATCTACGCCAAGAGCCTGCCTCGCAACGGCGTCGTAGCCGGTTCACGCGTCAGCTATGGCACCACGACGGGCCAACCGACGTCGGACAACTGGATCGCCGGCACTCGCTATGAGACGACCTACATCACCGTCGACGATCCGATATATCATGTGGTGCAAGCGGGGACGCTGTACGACGGTATCGGCCTCGTCGAGACTCCTTTCGGTTTGGGAACCGGAACGTTGCTGATCTCGGGCACCCACGTGCTCACCGCCGCCCACGTGGTGGACGGCGCCCCTGCCGCCGGCACCTTTGTGACCTTCGAGACGGCCGACATGATTTACATCATCCCGGCCCAGAGTATTTACATCCATCCGGATTACAACGGCGAGTCGTTCTTCAATGGCAATGACATCGCCATTATCGAACTGGCTGCGCAAGCACCCGCCGAAATCCACCGTTTCGACATTTACCGCGGTGACGACGAACTCGGACAGGTGGGCGACAAGTACGGCTACGGCATGACCGGGACCGGCGACGTCGGGCAGGATGTCGATGACGGCCTCAAACGAACCGGCCAGAACCGCTACGATGCGCTGGGCGCCTCGATAGGCATGTCCGACAACCTACTGGCCTATGACTTCGACAATGGCCTGCCCCAGAATGACGCCTTCGGCGTCCTCCGCGGTCTCCATGACCTTGGGTTGGGACTAGCCGAAGTGATGGCGGCTCCGGGCGATTCCGGCGGTCCCACGTTCATCGACGGGCTGATTGCCGGCGTCACCACGGGCCGCGCTTCGGTCCCGGGTTCGCACGACGTGCTTCCGGGGTGGCAATCGAGTTTCGGTGATTTCGGACTCGACGCTCGCGTATCCTCCTACGCGGACTGGATCGACCAGATCACACTCGGCCGGGCCGAATTCCTCGTCAATGAGAACGGAACGGACTACACCGATCCGGCGAACCCGGTCGTTGTCGACAACATCACCGGCGATCAGATGTGGTCCAGCGTGGCGTTGGACGCCAGCGGCGACTTCGTGGTCACCTGGACCAGCCGCACGCACGATACGCTTGGCGACAGCTATAGCTCCGAATCCGGAGACGAGATCGATGTCTACGCTCGCCGTTATACCGTGCAAGATCATTTGGCCGATCCGGGCACGAATGGAATCTTCGCAGGCAGTCCGCAACCGTTCGGCGATGCGTTCCAGGTGAACACGTTCTCCGGAGGCAACCAGCAGTTCTCTCGCGTCGCGCTGGACGCCGACGGCGATTTCGTCATCACCTGGGAAAGCTTCCCCGGAGTCGGCTCGGATCAGGGCGCGGGAGGCGGCGACGATACTTCCTACGGAATCTACGCCCAGCGCTATGCGCGCAACGGCCTGCTCGGCGTCAACCAGTTCCTCGGCGCCAACGGCGCCATCGGCGGCGAACTGGCGATCAATACGACCAAAGAGGGCGATCAGCGTTATCCGGGCGTTGCCATGGACGACCGAGGCGATTTCGTCATCGCTTGGAGCGGCTTCGGCAACCAAGCCGGCAACGTCGACGACCAGGGTATCTTCCACCAGCGTTTCCAGAAGGCGGGAGACGACGCCGGCGCGATGGTGGCCGACGTGTTCCGGGTCGTGGACGGAGGCGATCTGCGACAGTTGCTCGACAACACCTGGGTGGACACTCCGGTGGCGGAGCTTGTCCTCACCTTCGGGGAAGACATGTGGACCGCCGGCGGACGGCATAGCGTGCTGGAGGAATCGAACTGGCGGCTCACCAAGGACGGCGTGGAACTGGCCGGGGCGGTCCGAATCGCCCCCGACGCCTTTGCCTTCAACGACGTCACGAAGAAGTACGAGTTGCGGATCACCGTCGACGGCGATCCGAGCGAAGCGGGCGACCAGCCGCTGGGGCCGGGCTACTACGTGCTCAGCGCCCGCGACGACATCGAGGACTTGGCCGGCAACGCCTTGGACGGCGATTGGGACGGACGGCCGCAAGGCATGTTCCGCCGCTCCTTCAGTGTCTTCGGCGCAACCGGCGGACCGGGCGGCACCGACATTCCCGGTGGCCCCGGCAGCCCCGATCCCGATACCGTCGACATTCCCGTCAACGTCAACCGCGCCGGCGTCCAGGATAGCCCGGCCGTGGCGGCCAACGCCGAGGGCGATTACGTGGTCGTCTGGGTCACCTATGACTTGCAGTATCCGGTCGATGAAGACGGCGATCCGATTTTCGAGGCCGTGCCGCAACTGATGGGCGATATCATGGCCCAGCGCTACGACCGCTTTGGCCGACCGCAAGGCAACGAGTTCATCGTCAACACGTTCACCAGCAATTCGCAGGTTTATCCCGACGTGGCGATGGACACCTTCGGCAACTTCGTGGTCACCTGGTCCGGAGCGGGGGACGTCGATGTCGCCGGCGTCTTCGCCAAGGTCTTCAATGCCTTTGGCACGCCTGTTGGTCCGGAGTTCCGCGTCAACCAATACCTCTCCAACGGCCAGGAGAGGCCGCAAGTGGCCATGGAAGCCAACGGCGATTTTGTCGTCACCTGGAGTGGCAGTGGAACGGGCGATACCTCGGGCGTCTATGCCCGCCGCTACAACTCCCGCGGCGCCGCCCTGGGAAGCGAGTTCCGCGTGAATACCACCACGGTCGGGGCCCAGATGAACGCGGACATCGCCATTGACGATAGCGGCGACTTCGTCATCGTTTGGGTCAGTCCCGACGCCAGTTCGGTGGGCGTCTTCGCTCAGCGGTACAACGACAGCGGAACGCCGGTCGGTGGTCAGTTCCAGGTGAACAGCACCGCGACGAACGAGCAGATCGATCCGCAGGTCGCCATGGATTCCGACGGCGACTTCGTCGTGGCCTGGTCCAGCTTCCTGCAGGACGGCAGCGGCCACGGCGTCTACGCCCGCCGCTACAACGCGGCCGGCGCCGCCCAGGGCACGGAAACCCTCGTCAACCAGACGACCCTCGCCTGGCAGTATGAATCGGATGTGTCGATGGACGATTCCGGCCGATACGTCGTCACTTGGAGCACGTTCGGCCAGGATAATCTCGATCGGTTTGGCCAGGACGCCTATGCTCCCGCCGACTACGGCGTCTACGCCCGCCTGTTCAACGCCAATGGAACCCCTTTCCAGGCCGACCTCAACGGCGACGGCACGCTGGAAGATTCAGGCGAGTTCCGCATCAACGCCACCACGGAGGGCGACCAGGTCCAGTCGGCCGTGGCCATGGATTCCGACGGCGATCTTGTCGTCGCCTGGGTTGGGCCGGACTATAACCTGGGAGAACCGGTGGTTGATCCCGACGATCCGGTGCTCAACCTGCCGGAAGACACGGATATCTACCACCGGGTCATCGCGCTGAATCCCCAGACCTACTTCGCAGAGTTCCTCGGCGTGTTCAACCCGTTTGGCACGGGAGATGACAATCCGGACGACGACACAGACCCCACTCCCGACCCCGTTCCGTCGAGCCTCACGTTGGTGGGCACGGCCGGTGACGACGAGTTGATCGTTGCCCCGACGACGACGGCGGGCAGGTGGCGGGTGGTTCTCAACGGCGCCGAGCAGTTCGTCGCCGGAGCCAATGTCTCGGTCAGCTTCAACGGCCTCGGCGGCCATGACACGGTGGACTTCACCGCCTCCAGCGGGGCCGACCAGGCAACCATCTACCCGGACCGGGCCGAGTTGACCGGCCCCGGCTACTCGATGTCGATGCAGAACATCGAGGCCACCGACTACGACGCGGCCGGCGGCGAAGACACGGTGACGATCTGGGGCTCGGTGGGCGATAACATCTACCACGTCCACCCCGGGTCCGCCGACATGACTGGCGACGGAGTCTCGATCCACGTCGCCGCCGAGACGATCTATGCACGCGGCGGTGGTGGCAGCGATGCGGTCTACTTCACCGATTCCGAGGGGGATGACCTGCTGCAATACTACCCCCGCTGGGCCACCATGTCCGGCGAGGGGTACTTCAACCAGGTCAATGCGTTCAAGGTGATGTACGCCGACGCCGAACGGGGCGCCGGCGGCA
>JAAYEH010000456.1 GCA_012728855.1 Rhodopirellula sp.
CAAGACTCGCTTCCGGCTGCTGGCCAGGCTTTACCGGACGGGCTTGATTACCCGCATGGTCCCAACGAAAGGTTTCAGATTTACGTCATGTTCATCATCCTCCTTTCCCAAACCTCGTAGCGCAAGGGCAGGCCGGGATGAGGGATTCGTAACACGTCGTTCGACCTCTTGACCCGAAAGAACCCCTGGGACAGCTTACCTGTTTCGCGATTTCTCGTCACGAAACAGCCGGCCTGTTCCCCGCCTCTCGGGCCGGCCTGTCGAGCCGGATCGTTCGGCCACGCCACCGAGATAACGGTCCGGGGTGGATTTTTACAGGCATGGCAAGGGGGGGGCAGCAAGGAACTCACGAGTGCCGGTCACGCCATTCGTCCGAATCCCCCTTGACCGCCACAGGTGAATACTGTTATAGTTGTGTAGTCACCGGAGGCTGAGCCGTGCGAATTCGTGTGGAAACTTCGTCGGGAATGCCGATCACTCGGCAGATTGCCGCCCAGATCAGGGCGCAATGTGCCAGCGGAACGCTACAGCCGGGCGAGCGATTGCCTTCGGTGCGGGTGCTGGCTGCTGAATTGGCGGTCAATCAGAACACGATTCTCCGAGTCTACGAACGGCTGACGGCCGAAGGTCTGCTCCAACGACGGCATGGTGACGGGACGTTCGTTGCCGATCGTGTGCCCAGCGGCCAGTTGCGGCAGCAACGTAAATTACTGCGCGAGCAGATTGCCCGCGTTGTTGAATTGGCCAAGACCCTGGGCGTCGAGCCCGAGGAACTCCATCAACTCTTCCAGGAAATGCTGGATAAAGGACCGAAACCATGAACGATGCGGCCATCGAGTTGCGCGGGATCGTCAAGTCTTACGGCAAGAAGCACGTGCTGACCGGGCTCGACTTGACCGTGCCCCAAGGCTCGGTCCTGGGACTGTTGGGCACCAATGGGGCGGGCAAGACGACGCTCATCAAGTGTGCGTTGGGCCTGATTCGGCCCCAACGGGGTGAGGCCCGATTGCTTGGCGAGGATTCGTGGACTCTCAGCGCCGAGGCCAAAACTCGTATCGGCTACGTGCCGCAAGTGGTCAACTTGTATCCCTGGATGAAGGTGCGGCACCTGATCGACTACACGGCCGCATTCTACCCCAACTGGAACCACGAGTTGGTTGCCAAACTAACCTACGAGTGGGACGTTCCACGTGAAGATCGCATCGGTCCGCTTTCGGTCGGCCAGTTGCAGAAGGTGGCGATTCTGCTGGCGTTGGGACACAACCCCGACTTGCTCATCTTGGATGAACCGGCCGCCAGCCTTGACCCACTGGCCCGCCGGCAGTTTTTGCAGATGATTATCGATCTGGCCGAGCCTGGCAAGCGCACGGTGCTTTTCTCGACGCACATTACGTCGGACTTGGAGCGGGTGGCCGACCGAGTGGCCATCCTGAAATCGGGCCGCATCGCCTGGCACGGCCTGCTGGAAGACCTGAAAGAGCAGACACACGTTAGCCTGGAAGAGAGTTTCTTGGAGATGCACCATGGCTGAGAACAGCACTATCTCCGCTTTTCCTTTGGGAGTGGGGCCGGGGATGCGGAGGGCTAGCGGCAGACAGACTCCGAATCCCTACGTGCAGGTCGCATTGACCTACCTCCGGCGACCATTTTCTTCGCCGCAAGGCTGGGCCGTATCTGTCTTGTTCCTGATGATGTACATAGGGTCTTTTCTCGTCCTGCCTGGTGCTGGCCGCCATGACATTGGGGCAGGCCCGATGCAAATGCAACTCACGTTGGCGATCGCCCTTTTTGCCTTTGCTTCCCACGTGAAGAGCCAATTCGCCGACTCGCGGGCGCGTCTGACGCCCGGTTTCCGTCGCGTGCATGCGGCGGTGGCGGCTGCGATGGCTTTATTGCTGGCCGTGCTCCTGCCGGCGATGTTTGCTTGGCTGGCGGGCCTGCACTCGGTGGGACTTGTTGCCCTGATGGTATTTCTGTTTGGCATGATTCTTTGCTCCGTCGCGCTGCACTCGAGACTGTGCTCGTGGCTTATCGTCTTCGCTGTTTTCGCCACGTACGCCGAGCCGGCAAGGACACTTCTATGGCAGTTGCTATCGGGCGCATTCGAGGCCCAGGCATTCGCTCTCTTGGCACTTGGCGCGGCAATCTCTTTATTTGGCGGGATTCGGTTGGTTTGCTTGAACGAGGATATGCCGGCGTACCACCCGCAAATGCGCGGCGGCTGGGCGGGACAATATCAGGCGAGCGGCCAAGCGCCGGCCGGGGCGGGTATACTCTGGGCGTTGCGAGAGCGGTTCATGGAGAGCAACATGGCCCGCTCGACGAATCACGCCCGACGTGCCTCCACATCGCGCTGGTCGGCTGTGTGCAGATGGCGAGTGGGAATGGTCGACGGCTGGACATCCTGGCTCGTCGGCGTCGGTGTGGTCCTGGCAGTCCAATTTGTTGCGGCTTGGATCGCTGCCAGGGGAAGACCAGAGCCGTCAACGTCCTTCTGGTGGTGGACATTCGTGGTCTGGTTGATCGCTTGCCCGTCAATCATGTCGCTGTCGCAATTGGCACGTCGAAGCTACGTGCTCGGATACGAAATCATGCTGCCGGTCCAACGGCGGACTTACTTGAAACAAGCCGGCATGGCTGTTGCCATATCCTGCCTTCGGACGTGGGGCGGCATGGTTGTTGCCTTCATGCTGTGGTGGATCACGACCGCTCCGGAGTCGTTCCGATTTGGTACGGTGGTGAACGTCTTGGCGTGTTCCGTCTTGGCTCAAGTCGGGCTATTGGGCATAGGGCTCTACTTAACTTGGTTAGCGGGAGGCGATTCTTCGCCAATAATGTTGTTTGTGGTAGTCGGAGCGATTTGGGGCGTGCTCTTCTTTACAGTCATGGTGGGCTATATGCTGAATGAGTCCCCACTGCCTGGCCTGGCTAACTTCCTGTTGCCGTTGGCAGGTGCGGCGTTATTCGCCATGTTCGGTTTGCTGCTGACAAGGCTTGCCTACCACCGTTGGCTGGTGGCGGATTTTGATTGATGGCGGGTGGTGGGGCAGACAGAGAATACCCGCTTGGTGGCATGCCTTTCCTTTAGCCCTGTAACCTGCAATGAACAAGACAACACGACACACCCTGCCAATTCTCGCCGTCCTGCTGCTGGCTCCGCTGGCTGCGCTATTTGCCGCGGGGGACGATTCAACGGTACCCTTCCTCGCCGATCCGAAATTGGCGGCATCGGTGGCATCCGTGCCTACGGATGCCAAGCCGCCCAAACCCCTCCGAATCCTGCCCCTTGGCGACAGCATCACACGCGGATCCTACTTGGCGATCGAGGATGGGAAAGCCATGGGCCAGCCGCATCCTGAGGGCGGCGGTTGGCGGAAAGCGTTGCAGGACAAGCTCCGCCGGGCAGGCATCGCCTTCGATTTCGTCGGTGAACTGAATTACGCGGCCTTCGGTCGTGACGGCGTCGTCGATGCGAACTTCGATCCCGATCACCACGGGCTTGCGGGTTTCAGCAATGCCCGCATCCTCACCGGTGGCGTGGTGCCGACTCCGCCCGATGTACTCACGGCTCGCGGCGTCAAAGAAATCGCCGTTCACGGCATCGTCGAGGTGTTGGAGAAACAGCGGCCCGACGTGATCCTGCTGATGTCCGGCGCGAATGGCTTCGATGCAGCAGCGCGGGACGAACTCATCCGCACCATCGGCGATCACAGCGCCGCGCACCTCTTCGTCGCGACCGTTCTTCCGCAGAAGGCGCCCCGCGTTGGCTGGGAAAAGGTGGATGCCTACAACGCCTCGCTGCCGGCCATGGTCGCCTCGCAGAAGGCCGCCGGCAAACGCATCACGCTGGTGGATATGCACGCCGCGATCACGGCCGACGATCTGCTGCCTGATGGCGTCCATCCCAACAAGGCGGGCATGGACAAGATGGCCACCGCGTGGTTCACGGCAATCACCACCGCAGTTCGGACAATGGGCCCGGCGCATCGCATCGATAAACATCTCGGCAATACCATCGGCTAGAATGGTCCGATTCCAATGGTTCGTCAACGCGGAGAGGGAGATGGATCGATGAGCAGGAATGCCGTCTTGCGGTTGATCGGCGAGAAAATATCTGGAACACTGGGCGGGAGGCGCGGCACAAGGGGGTCGGGAGTCTTTTTCCGTATCGGCCCCACCGCCGCTCGGCCAATCCAGCCCGGTCGGCGGCCGATACGGAAAAAGACTCCCGACCCCTTCTTGGTTGCGATACTTGTCTTTTCGCCGATGCTTATACTGTTTCCGCGGCGACTCTCCGCGGCCGAAGGCGAGCCCGACGCGCTGTCGGAGGCGCCGGTTCGGGCCGTGGATCAGCCGGCGACGCCGAAGTGGCTGCTGGAGATCACGCGCGTCGCTTACACCGACCTGCCCAATACGCAACGAATGCAGGACTGGCCCGAGAAGGTCATCTCGGATTTCGCCGAAGCCGGCGTGCAGTTGATGTTCTCTCGCGCGCACAGCGGTGAGTCCTGGCAGGGGTTGGGATGGAAAAGCAAGTACGGGGAACTCGATCCTGCGCTGCGCGGAACGCTGCTCGATTGGGAACTCGCCGGCGGAGGGCTTTGCGAAACCGACGCGCACGGCGGCAAGCGTTGCCTGCGGCTGGTGCATGACGCAACCCGGTCGCACACGTATCTAAACCGCAACTGGACGCCGCGCGACGGCCGGCAGGGGGCGATGCTCGATCGCCTGCAAGGCGAGATTTCGTACTGGTACAAAGTCACCCGTGCCAAGAACGCCAGTCTCTGGCTGGGCGTTGTTCCCATGTCGGCCGAGCCCTGGGAAAACACCGGCGCGGCGAGAACGGGCGTCGAGATTCCGGCGGCGCACGTGGGCGACGGGCAATGGCACCGGGTGACCGTCTCGTACGATTACAGGCAGCAACCGAACGTGAAGTGGGTCCACGTGTCGTGCTTTATTCGCGGCGACGCGGCGGAGTTGCTGCTGGACGACATCGAGTGCCTCGGCGCCGATCCCCAGCCGATCACCAACGGCAGCTTCGAGGAACTGTCTCCCGACCGCGACGGCACGCGCGAGGTGACCGAGTTGTGCCATCAGCGCGGCATTCGCTACGTGCCCTATTACTGGGCTCAGCGCGAAGCGCAGTCCGTCGGCCAGTCGCATCCCGACTGGCGCTGCCGCAACAGCGCCGGCAAACCGACCGCCTACTACTGCACGAACACGCCTTACCGCGACCTGGTGCGAAACCGGATCGTCGAACTGGTCGAAGACGTCGGCGCGGACGGGATCTTCTTCGACATGTTTCACACCCGCAAGGACGAATGCTACTGCGACGCCTGCCGGGCGAAGTTCCGAACGCTCAGCGGCGAGGATCCGCCGGTCAAAGAAGATCTCGACAGTCCGCTTTGGCAGCAATGGGTAGACTTCCAGTACCGCAGCATGGAAGCGGCACTGCTGGATTTCAATCGGGCAATCAAGGGTGCCAATCGCGAAGCGGTGCTGATTGTGAACACGTGGAACGCCTGGGTCTACGGCAACGGGCACAACACGCGGAACTCGATTCGAGTGGTTGAGAGCGTGGACGGGCTGCTGGAAGAGACCGGCTGGTACGACGTCGTCGATCCCTCCTTCTTCGCCTTCCCCGCGCGTCACAACTTCATGAATTGGCACCTCGCCGGGTTGTGCCAGGGCAAGCGCGCCTTGATGTGGGGCGCGCCGTCGCTGGCGGGTTGGATGTCCGTCGGCCCGCTGGAAGCGCGGATCCGCGTGGCGACGATGATGACCAACGGCGCCGTCCCCGCCCACTCGGTGCCCGGAAGGGATACGCTGCGGACCTACATGGCCGATATCACCGAGCGCGAACCGTACCTCCGCAACTCGCGGCCGGCGCCTTGGTGCGGACTGGTCATGTCGGAGAAGACCGAGTTGTGGTACGGTCGCGACAACGCGAAGGATCGTTACGTCAAGGGGGTATACGGCGCGTATCAAGCGCTCCTCGAGCGCCACTTGCCGGTTTCGCTGGTGACCGATCGCCAACTGGAACAGGGCTCCGTCGAAGACCACAAGGTTCTCGTGCTGCCCAACTGCGCCGCCATGTCCGACGCCGAGTTGGAAACCGTGCGGCGTTTCGTGCGCGACGGAGGAGGGCTGGTTGCGACCTACGCGACGTCCGCTTACGACGAGCACGGCCGCCCGCGAGACGCCTTGGGCCTGGCCGACGTATTGAAGGCCAAGCGAACCGGCGAGTTCGACAACCAGACGCTCCGCCTCGGCTGGGGCTCGAAGTTCGCGCACCACGCTTATCTGCAACTGCCCGAGTCACACCGCTGGGGCCGCGACCCCGTCGTGCTCGGCACGCTTTCGCTACGCAGCGTGACGCAGCCCGAAGACGCGCTGAACCGCCAATTGCCCCTGCATTGCCGCATGTTGCTGGTCGAGCCGACCGAGGGTGACCCTTCACCGGTGCGTCTGATTACGGCTCACTCCGACGCCGGCGCACCCGCCGTGGCCCGCACGGACCACGTGGCCGTGATCGAGTCGACGTACGGCAAGGGCAAGGTGATCTACCTGCCCTTCGATCTGACATGGTCCTTTTTCCGCTACGGGCATGAGTACCTGGGCCGCTTGCTGGAACTGGCGATCCGCGAGGCCGCCGGCGCCCCACCGCCGGTCGAGGTCGAGGCGCCCACGGTCGTGCAGGCCATGACTCACGTGCAAGGCGATCGGCTGGTGGTGCATCTGCTCAATGACATGTCCTCCACCGGCCGCTCCCAGAACGTGGCCGGCGAATCGCTGTACCTCCGCCGTGAGGTGCTGCCCATCCACAATATTCGCGTGACGTTCCGCGATCCGACCTTGCAACGGTTTCTGCTCGTACCGGGCAACACGCCCCTGACCGCCGCCAGAACCGCAGACGGCGCTACCGTGACGGTGCCCAACCTGGACATCCACTGCCTGGTCGTCGCCGAACACTGAGTCAGATGAAGAACCGCTTCCGCGGGACAACGTCGCGATTTGCGCTGGCATTTTCGGTCATGTCGGCGACCGCCGCGCCTGTGAGGCTGGCCATCCCCTCATCCTTCAGGACGTCGTCTGGCGCTCGCTGTACCTACGAGAAACGTATGGTCCCCTCGGAAGCCACGAACAAAGAACCATCCGTACCATGCACTTCGACCGACTGCCGTCGGTGCCGGAGAACTCCCTTGACCGTGCCGCTCAGCCCGCGCTGACGATTTTGAACGTGCCTTCCAGCCACCCCGTGCCGTCGCGTGCGCGCACGCGCAGTACGTGCTCGCCTTTGGGCAGCGCGGTATCGCCGCTGTGGTCCTGGCTGCCCAGCAGATAAGGCGGTCCCTCGAGGCGGTTGATGAGTCGATCGTCGAGATACAGTTCCACCTCGCCCATCGGAATGCCCTCCAGCCAGACATGGAGCCGTTCCCAACCGTGATAGCCGGGAAGCTGACTGGCTTGCGAAATGTAGATGCCCTTACTGCGAGCCGGACGCGACCGAGCATCGTCTTCCCAGAATCGCCGCACCGATTCCGTGCTTCGCAGTTGCCGCATACAACGCCGCTCGACGGGACTGCCAAGGACCATGGCATCGCCCTGGTAGATATAGACACCCTTCACTCCCTGGTCGTAGAGTTGCCGTGCGCGCCACAGAAAGAGCCCGGGCTTGGGCGGCCCCCAGGAGAGCGCGTCGATCTGCGGCAACAGGGTACATGGCGTATCTGCCGTGGCTTTGACGTAAGGAGCCACGTCGAAGTAGTGGAATCGGCCCTGGATGCTGCTCGGGCAGAGGTAATCCACGAGCCTCTCTCGCACCCAGGTGGTGTAGTCGAACCGCTCGGACAATCGCACGCCCTCTGCGGGAAAACGCACCAGGATCGGAATGCGTTCGCCCTGGCGCCGGCCGTACTCGTCGGCCAGTCCGCGGAGTTCGCGGAAGAAAAGGTTGGCGGTTTCTGCGGCGTCGATGCCCTCCGGATAGCGGCAGAAGTCGATCGAGAGGCCGGTGGCGCCGATGTCCAGCGTCTCGCGGTAGACATCCAGAATGAAACGGCGCACCTCGGGCACCTCGTAGCGCAAGGCGTGGCCGCGTATCCAGTCGGGGTGCTGCTTGGAAAAGTCGCCCTGCAAGGGCGATCCCGGATAGCAGTTGGTAGCGCCGAAGTTGGCATGGGCGTTCAGCCCCAGCGCGCGGCAGAAGGTGAGCGTCGCCTGCAACGTGTTGGTGTACTGCTGCATGCGGCCGACGTTGGTGGTTTGCGGATGCGCGACGGCGCCGATCGGGTCGCCTTGCGTGAGGTGGAGCAACTGGTCGGAAACGCGGGTTTCATAGACCGACTTCATGCCGAACCGCCCCAGTTGCGTGTCGACCAGAGAGACCTCGGCTTCCCGGTAGGCATCGAGGTACCCGAGGTGCCAGGACATGTCCTGCACGTTGTCCGAGAAGGCATAGCTGTAAGGTTCCCAGTAGCTGGCGACAAAACGGTCCGGTGTCCCGAAAGCGCCGTCCAGGCGAGCCACAAGCTCGCCGGTGAGCGGGACGAGTTTGACGTAGTCCAGCGAGGTGGCCGCCGGACCGGTGAAAACATACGACTGGCGGACGACGAGGTGCTGCCGGTCAAGACGGCTCCATCGCCACAACTGCTCGCTGTAGGGCACGCGCGCGCCGAGTCGGTCGCTGCGCAAATCGCCTGAGAGACGAAGCCGCACGCCGCCGAAGGAGTAGACGAAGATGGCGTAAGGCCCCTTCAGGGCCATCGGCATGGTCAGTTGCGGCAATTCGACGGCGGCTCCGAACAGCCGCGTGCCGCCGGTGGCGTACGGGCTCGCGTCGACGGCCGAACCGGATTCAAGCCGCCAGCAGCCGGGCTTCTCCTCGGCAGCAACGGCCTCCTTCTGAATGACTCCGCTGAAGTCGTCGAGGTAGACCACGTCGCGGTTGTCCGCCGAGGCCGAGGCTTCCAGGCGAGAGAGGAGGCGGTCTTCCTCGGCGAAAACCTCGACGCGGAAGTCGATATCCACCTTGCCATCGGCCTGGGCCTCCGGATACGGATTGAAGACGAGGGTGCGTTTCAATCCGGCGGCGCGGAGTTCGACGACCTCACCCCGGATCCAAGGGAGCCAATCCTCCTCGCGCAAGAGTTCCCGGGCGGTGTCGGAAATGAGCGGCTCGATTCGCGCCGGCTGCCACTGATCCCGTCCTCGCGGTGACCAGAAGCTCCGCACCAGGACGCGATCCGGAGCTTCCTTGGGAACGGAATAGACGACGTGGATCAGCCGCGTGATTGGATCCACTTGGCACTGCATCTCGGTTACTTCGGCGAGGCCGGCACGAGCGAAGTCCGCAAGAACCAGTGCTACGCAGAGCGTGAAGACCACTTTTGAAACACGTCGAGTATTGTGCATGGCAAGAGATTGGATTTGGGGGGGAAGTAGCCTGACGTGTCCGAGTTTCGCCGACGGAGTGGGCCATGTCAATCGCTGTCAACCCAAGTTCGCCAGATATCGACGCTCGGCATATTGGTTGTGCTCATGCCTTTCGGTAGAATCAGTAATTCAACTCCCCGACGAAGACATGAGGCGAGACGATGAGACGAGCTTTCCGAAAAGCCGATTTGGCGATCACCGTGATTCTCTTGTTGCTTTGCAGGCAGGCCGGTCGCGGCGACACCGTGCGGGCGGATACCGGGGATCGGACCGAAGCCGCTTTGGCGATCCCCACCTTCCATTGCTTAGGGCTCTACTGGTCGCCTGAGGGCGGGGCCGCGGGCAAGCAGGTCGCGGTTCGTTATCGGCGGCAGGGCGAGGCCGATTGGAGCGAGGGGCTGCCGATGCGTTACAACCCCATTCCCGATACCGACAACGATCTGACGGACTACCGCGGCAGCATCGTTCACCTTGCACCGGCTACTACCTACGAAGTCGAACTGACCCTCGCCGGTACTCAGGCGCGCACCACACTTACCGCAACTACCCGCAGCGACGACTTTCCCGCCGGAGAGACGGTCCGCGTGTCCGACCGCGACACTCCGCTTGCCATCACCGAGTCGGGCACCCCAAACGCCTGGCGCGTCTACGACGGCCGCAGCACAACCATCGACGTTCGCCACCGGCGCGACTCGTGCATTACGATCGACGCCTCTTGGGTGATCGTGCGAGGCTTCACGCTCAAGGGTGCCGGCGCTGCCGATAGCGCCACAAAATCGCCGATTGGCGCCGTCTGCATCGAAGGCGGACACGACATCGTCATCGAGGATTGCGATATCTCCGACTGGGGCCGGCTCAACCCCAAAACCGGCTTCGGACTCGATTACGACTCGGCGATCTTCTCACGGCGCGCCGACGTCGAGCGACTCGTCGTGCAGCGTTGCAAGCTGCATCACCCGCGCTATGACGGCAGCACCTGGTACGAGCCGGTCCATCCGACGCACACGATGGGGCCGCAGTGCATCACGCTGTTCAACACCGCGGGCAACCACGTCCTCCGCTACAACGAATGCTATTCCGACATGGAGCACATGTATAACGACATCATCGGCGGCGGCAGCAACGGCAGCTTTCGGGGATCCCCCGGCCCGGACTCCGACATCTACGGCAATCTCATCAGCCACTGCTGGGACGACGGACTGGAGGTGGAAGGGGGCAGCCGCAACGTCCGGGTCTGGGACAACTACATCACGCAGTCGATGATGATGATCGGCAACGCGGCGGCGTCGATCGGGCCGCTCTACATCTGGCGCAACGTCGTGGCGCGGAGCCAGTCGCAACCCGACGCGGGCGGCGGGAACTTCCTGAAAATGGGCTACGCCGGCGGCGAGAACTGGATGACCGGGCACATGTACATTTTCCACAATACGATCTTCCGCTCCGACGAATGGCTTCCGACCGGCGGCCTGGGCGGCAATCGCATCGTCAAACACACCGTCTCCCGCAACAATATTCTCCACGTCCGCGCGCCACGGGACCGCAGCGCCAGCGAGGCGAAGCAGAATATCGACAACGATTTCGACTACGACCTTTACAACGGACGGGTTCCCGCGGACCAGGAAAAGCACGGAGTGCCGGGCGAACCGGTCTATACGGCGGGCGCCGGCTACGATTCGGCCACCAACACCGGCCAATTCCAGCTTGCTCCCGGCAGCCCCGGCGCGGGTGCTGGCCAGGCGATCCCCAACTTCAGCAGCGGCTACCGCGGCGCCGCGCCGGACATCGGCGCCCACCAGCGAGGCGCAGCCGCGATGCGGTTTGGGATGGAGGCAAGACAGCCGTGACGGTGCGCGCGGATACGCAAAGTGGCATCCTTAAAGACAGGCTCTTCCGCAGAATCTGTGCGTAAGCATAAGCCGTTGAGGCTCAAACACACCCATATTTCCCGTCAATCTGACAAAAGCGGTACGTGGTTTTCCGTTATCGGAAAGACAGCAACAGAGGAGAGGCACCGGTACTTTTGTCCGCAGTACCGGTGCCTCTTCTCTGTTCCGCGTCTTGCAGCGCATAGCCAGGAGCCTGCGATTTTCCGGGCAGGCCTATGCGTGTTGTCGATGGATTCTGTGGAAGTGCCGGTATAGCAGTATCGGATGTATTCGGGGAGTTCCTTTCGCGGGATGCGGTCATTCGGGTAGGGTGTCATTTCGAGTTCGGTCGTGGGAGCGCCGAAGCACGACTCCGTGAAGGCGTTGTCGTAGCAGTTGTCGGCGCGGCTCATGCTTTGAGGGCATCCCTGAAAGAGCCTATCGCACCGTGTGCCGCAGAGCGCGGCCGTGGAGCGATTCGTTCGGCTTGGAGTCGGCGATCGCCGCTTTGCCGCCGACGAACACCCAGCGAGCGCCCGTGGCATATTGCTGCGGCGCTTCAAAGGTGGCGGTATCGCGGTAGCTCTTCGGATCCAGGACGACCACGTCGGCGACATATCCGGGCCGCAGGTAGCCGCGGTCGGCGAGGCCGAGAATGTCGGCCGGCAGGCCGCTGGAACTGCGAATCGCCCATGCGGTAGATATCGCCTTCTGTTCGATCGCGTAGCGGCCGATCTTGCGTGCGAAGGTGCCGAAATTCCGCGGGTGCGGACATTCTTCCGGCTTGATGGGCCGCGCACTGCCGTCCGAACCCGTTCCCACCCAGGGCAAATTCATCACCCAGCGGACATCCTCCTCCGACATCGCATGGTTGACGACCTGGATCTGCTCCCCGTGGAGCTTGAGCACCAAGTCGACCGGATCGATCTGGTCCGCCTCGGCGATTTCGCGGACGCTCTTGCCGACGTACCGCGTGTGCTTCGGCGCCTGGGCGATGACGATTTTTTCCGACCGCTCGATGCGGGCGCCGATCACCTTCCGCACTTGCGCGGCCAGTTTCGCATCGGCTGCCATCCGCCGGGCCAGGTTGGCGCGGCCACCGGGGATCTGGTCGTCGGGCATCGTCGTGCTGGTGAGGCTGGTGGAACTGGCCGTGTAGGGATACTGATCGGCCGTGACTTTCACGCCCTCGCCGCGAGCCTTCTCAATCATCTCGGCGGCTTGCCGCACGCGACCCCAATTGGGAATGCCCATCACCTTGAAATGCGAGATTTGCACCGCCGCGCCGGACCGCCGGCCGATCTCGATCGCTTCTCGGACGGCATCGAGCAGTCCGTCGCCCTCGTCACGAATATGGCTGACGTACAGCCCGCCGTGCCGGGCCACCACCTTAGCCAGGGCGATCAGTTCGTCAATCGCCGCGTAGCTGCTGGGCGGGTAGATCAGACCGGTCGACATTCCCCAGGCGCCTTCGCGCATGCCCCGGTCGACCTGATCTTCCATTTGCTTCAGTTCTTCG
>JAAYEH010000457.1 GCA_012728855.1 Rhodopirellula sp.
ACTCCCCGGTGGCCCATCCCACCCGGTTGAGAACGGCGTGCGCCCGGTACGGTCCCCTGTCCGCCGATTGGTCGCCCTGGCCTTCGGTGAACGGCCAATGCCCGATTAAGCTTTCATCGAGGGAAGATGCGGCCGGCGTCGATGACGCGACACACAAGCCGACCAGCAAGGACGCCAAAACAACGCTTCTCCGGATCATGGTCACTCCTTCAAGGGCAACTTTCGCTGCGCTGGGTTGCCGGCATGTCGCGGGAAGGGCAGCAGAACAGGCCTGTCTCTTCGCCCGGCACCCGCCGTCATGACACCAAACGCGATTATCCCGGACGCCAACGTACCCCGCTATCTCGCCCGTGTCAAATGCGCCGGTGCGGGATTCTGATCGCGGTCTCATGGGCGGCTCCATTTCTTATCACCAGCCCTCACACCAGGCGCTGTCGATTCGCTTGCACTGGATGACGCCACTCAGTTCTCAGCAACCGCCGCGGCGCTATCAGTCTCTGGCAGCCCCATCGAGTTCAACAAGCTCCACGTCGTCAAAATGCAGACGGATGGACACCGGCACTCGCATGCGTTTTTCGAGGGCGAGATGCCCGCTGGTCGCGCCTTCCGGCACCGTGAAGCGGCTTTCCAGCATTTGCCATGCGCCCATCTTGCTCAAGTCGTAACGGCTTGTGTACTCATTGTGCAACCACTTGCCGTCACGATAGAGACCGCATTTGAAGCCCGGCGCTGCATCCGCGGGCTCGACCTCATCCACCCGCACCCAGCCGCGCATAAGATACTTCTTGCCCGGCTCCAGCGGCACGTGCGGGCCCGACGCGTAGGTCCAGCCGGCCACGTCTTTGCCCACCAGCCTGGCCGCCACGGCGCCGCCATGCACAACGGCGCCCTGCAACTCCATGACACTGCCCTCGCCGGCATGCCAGTGATTCGGACGAGTCTCAAAAGCCGTGCCCGCCGGCATGACATGGGGCTTGGGCGACCATTTGTCATCCTGCGCGACAGGCACACCGACCGGCAGGCCGGCCAGTATCGCCGGATCGCCCGTCAGGAGGTAGGAATACCGCGGCATGGCCACGCCGTCGGCCATGCGGCTCTCAGGCGCAAAATTGACCGTGATGGCTGCGCCGTTGGCAAAACTGCTCCGCTGCACGAGCCCGTCGTCGCTGAGGCGTTCGTGACGCAGCATCTCCGAGTAGCCGACTGCGCGGCGCCAGCGGCACACGCGATTGTAGGTGTCCACAAATCGGTCGACGTTGCCCCAGAACAACTCCTGCTGCACATCCCAGAGAACGAAGGTCGGCATGCCGGCGTGGATCATCTCCACAAGTTCTTTCTGCCACCATAGGGCCGGCATGCGGTGCGTATTGTCGCCCCAGCGCCAGGTCGTCTCCATGCAATCGCCATAGACCAGTTGGTACAAAGGCACCCGCCGCGCCGGATTGATGCCGTACTCCAGATAACGCTCCGTCGGCTCGCAGGAGGCAAAGGGAAGCTCGTGAATCGCCTTGAAATTGGCAAAGAACGACGCCGTGCTCAAGATACCCTCGAAATAATCCGCGACATGCGACGACCAGTCGCGGCCGCTCTCCGAACCGACCACCAGCTTGAGATCGTCGCTCAAATACCCCAACTGCCCCACCCGCGCCTCACGGTCCCGCGTACGCGTCAGCGGATGACGCGGGTCGTAACACTCATACAGGCCCACCGATGTCACGCAGTCAAGAAAATACGACGCATAGGGCGTCTGCGCCAGGCGCTTCGGCATCTTCTCCTTCAGGACTTCCAGCCCCCGCTTCCAGCAAATCACGTAGCTGGGAATCTTCTCGCCCGTCTTGGGATCCGTCCACGGACACCAGCCAGCATGGTTCGAGCCGTCGGCCTTCTTGACCACATCATCCGGAAATGAAAAGCCCTCGCACCGCTCCCATTTGCCCGGCGGCGTATGGGGGTCATACAGATCGGTGTAGATGTCGTAGCGACCCGGTAGATAGCCCCAGTCGAGCATCTGCTGCGCATTTTCCGACATGCCCGATACCAGCGCCCGTTCTATGCCGCGCTGATGCAGTTCCTCAATGTTCGCCCAGTGGCTGCCGTAGATATTCACCGCGCCCACCAGCTTGTCGATACTCGGCCGCCGGCGGCGTTTCTCTGCCAGGGTCTTCAACAGCCCCGTTTCCTTTGCGTAGGCACGATAGCGTTTGGCCAGCGCCGTGTAGGATCCCTCGCCCGCAAAATGGAACAGCAGGCGCCGCGTGTAGCCGAAGCGGCCCAGTTGCGGCTCAAACACCATCTGCACCGACAGACGGTCGCCGGCGGCGGTCGGGACTTTCGCACCAATAAACCTGGCGTCATCGGCCGTCTGGATGATCGTGATGACGCCGTCGCCGCGAGCCAGGTCCGTCTGTCCATACCACGGCATGGACAGATTGCCGCCGATGACCCGGCCATCCCACTGAAGCTCGTCGACGCCAAACAACAACCCGGCCATCTGCGGAATCACCAGGCGGCCGGTCACTTCTTCGAGGACCATCGGCGCCGGATAGGCCAGCTCCTTGAAGCTCAGCTCCTCAGCGCCGCTGAGTTCAAAGGCGAGATCGCCGGCGCCGGGCAGCAGCCACAGTCGCGCCGTCAGGGGGATGTCGTCGCCCTGCTGCCCTGGATAATCCAGCGCAATCTCCACGCCCTTTGCCGGCGTCGGCAGGGGCGTGATGCTGCGCAACCGCGGACCGTCAAGTCGCTCATCTCCCAGGAAGGGCGCCGCGACCTCCGTAGCACCCTTGAGTTCGGCCAGCGCGTGGGTCATGAACTGCTTGTGCTTGTAGCCCGGCGGATAAAAATACTGGCTCTGCCGCTGGGGGCTACCATCGGCGTTGTTGATGCCGAAGGCCAGAAGAAACTGCCGCCCCGCCGCGGCTCTGCCGTCGACAGCCCTGATGACCGCCCACGGCACCAGCAACTCCATCTGCCAGCCCCCGCCTTCTACCCTGGCCACGCCACGACAGCCCTGCGCCATGGCCGGAGTGGTCCAGCAGGAAACCACGAGTTCGTCGCCATTGGGAATAAGCCCCCATTGTTCCCGGCCGATCCACAGCTCAATGCCGTCGACATGCCACTGGGGCACGCCGTCAACGAGGCCGGTCACTTTCTCGTCCACTACGTCCGCCGCGAGCCAGAGTCCCTCGTCGTCCCAGGCAAAATGGAAACGGCCGGTGCCCTGCGCGGCGTCACTGCCGTTATGCACCGCAATGCCCGCGCCGGCCCATTGCGCCAAGCCGGCGTCCATCTGCACGGCGGCGCTCCGGCGCGGAATGGGCAACCGCCAGGTCTGGCGGCCTTTGGCCGGCGCCTGCCGCCACAGACGGCCGCTGCGCTTGTCGAGCACGTCCCACGCGGGCTGGTCACGGTGGACACTCACCCGAAGTGAGTCGTTCTCAAAATGATAGGCGCCGTCGTCCGAAGCCGTGCTGACACAGCCGGCCTGGGCCGACACCACCTCCACCTGGGCCGCCATTGCATGGCACGCGCAAACATATCCCAACATCGCCAACGTGGATCTTCTCATGCCGTCTCCTTGCTCTTGCGACGTCCGCCGGAACCCCGACACCGCGGGCCGATAGCCATCATGTTGAACAGCCGAACTGCGCTCGTCAACCGCCCCAAGAATGGGCCAGAAGTGTCGCGCGGGCCAAGATCCCGCAGATCGGACGGGCGCGGCCGGCAGCCGGGACGCGCTCGTCGGCGGGCATTCCGACAACTTTCCGGACTTCGCACGTCGCGTGGCGGAGGTCGCGGACACTCGCTGTTGAGTCACGCTAACCCATGGGGCACGGGACGGATGATCAGGCTGTTGAATCGAGGCGTCAACAAGCCTATGCTGAGTCGGTTTGCTGGAAGCCCCGGCTCTTTCGATTCACTCTCGCAAAGAGAATGACCATGAACAAGTTCAAGAAGGCCATTACGGTCACGGCGTGCGCAACGGCCTCATTCAATCATCTGCGATTGACGCTGTTGCTCGTCTTGCTGCGATCGCCTCGGGCTGGCGTCCACACGGGATTCATGGCACGCCTGCCTCTGCCGCTCCGCGAGCGGCGCCGCTGGGTCCAGCCCTTGCAATGTCGCGTCGGCGATGACGCCTGGCGCGACCTGCCTCGCGTCTTCCCCACACGCAACGGAATCAGTTATCTCCACCTGCAAAGCACGGCCACGGAGGCTGACCCATTCGGCGTGTTGATCGAGTCCGTAGCGGCGGCCGCCGAGGGGGAGTCTTCTTAATCGCGTTGTATGAGCTGGGCACCTGGTAAGCCATCGGTCCCAAGACGTCGGTGCGCGGCCTGACTACCGCGACCGGTACGGTCCGCAGACCTTGATCACGTTGTGGCTCTCCGACCTGTCGTCGACGATCGTCACGCGATAGTCGTCGCCGCCGGGCGAGACCCGCAAGACGATGTGGCCGTGACCGCTGGCCATGCGGTCGATGTCCTTGATGGCCTTGCGCGCCTCGGGATGCACGTCGGTGGCGAAGGTGTCGCGCGGACCGGGATAGAGGCGTTCGGACTGCAAGCGTTCCCACACGCTCGGCGTCGGATGATAGGCATCCCAGACCGAGATCGTCCAGACCCGGGCGCTCAAGGTGGCGACGAGCGACTCGTTCATCGA
>JAAYEH010000458.1 GCA_012728855.1 Rhodopirellula sp.
ATAGGCTGTTTTTGCTAGAGTTAACTGGCAGAGAAAGCTGCATTGGCGATAATTTCTCCCTTGGCAGTACGCGCCCCCTGGTAAATCGCGGGGTGGCCGAGCCCAAGGGATTTTTTATGCGCACCGCAGGGGCGCGGCACCCCTTGGGTGCAACGGCTAGCGCACGGGACGCTTGCGGCGCGCGGCCGGTGTCACCTGATCGAGTAGTTTGGCTAGCGTCTTCCGAGGGTCGAAGCTCTCATTCAGAAGCTTCGCAAGCTCGGCTTCGGCGTTCAGCATGTTTTCGGCGGCCACAACGATCCTGTCGCGTGCGTCTTGGACGCGTTTTCTGGCGGCGACGATTTCGGCCTGGCTGGCCTCGTGTGCCCGCTGGCGGTCGCCCGGGTGATGCTGCGGCGCGGTGGCTGGGTCGGCGTAGAGCAATATGTCGGCCGTCGCCATGGGCAAGTGAACGTTGCCAAAGGCGAGTTCTTCAGCGCTGGCTTGAATAGTGATCATTTTTTCCTTCCTCATGGTCGCGAGGACGTCGCGGAAGCGCTGTGCGCGGATGAATAGCACGCCGGGCTCGTGGACGGTCGCGGGGAAGGTGGCCTCGACCTCAAGGCCTGAGAGGCGCAGGTTGCCGTCTTCGGTGGCGGCGAACCGCAGATAAGGGACCTGCTCCGCCTTCAGCTTTTTTCGCGGCTTCTTGTCGTCGCGCACGACGTCGAGTGTCCGCACCAGCTTTGAACAGTCAACTACGACGAGCATCTGAAAACTCCTGCGGCAAAGCGTTGATGATCTTCATTGTTTCAATGCTGACGCGGATCACTTGGCCGACGAGGCGGACGATGTATTGGGGGTCGTCTTCGCGGTTGGGGTCGCTGGTGATGTTGCTGCGCGGGTCGGTGTAGAGCTGGTATTGGTCAATGACCCAGTCGAGGGCGGAGCGGTTGCCGAGGCGGTATTGGAAGGCCTCGGGCGGGATGCCGTCGAGGGTCAGGGAGTCGTTGATCCGCAGGGCGGTTTTGTCTTTGTTGAGGCGCATTTTGTCGGCGACGCGGTAGGAGAGCGGGACGCCGGGGGTTTCGATGATGCGCAGGGGCCAGGGGTCGAGTTTTTCGTAGTCGAGGTGGAGGGCGGCGAGTTGCTGGCCGGCGTGGGAGAAGGCCCAGAAGGCGGAGGAGGCGCCGCGGCCGGAAGGGATTCCGGGGGACGGGGTGCGAGAAGGGATTCGCGCACCAGCGAGCGGGAGCGGCGGGGCGAGGGGGATGCGGGGGAGTTCGCGTTTGAGGTTGTCGGCGAATTTTTCGCGGTAGCCGGGGTGGTGGAGCAGGCCGTAGACGTAGTAGAAGATGGCCCACTTGTCGATTTTCGGGTCGTGGTAGTGGTCGCGGAAGTGGTTCAGGGCCCAGTCGGTGATGTTTTCGCGGCGGTTAGAGCCGTCTTCGTCGTAGAGGTAGAAAGAGAAGGACTGGCACGCGCCGCCAAATCCCACTGGCGCGAGTTGAGAAATTACGGAAGCATCACGGCGTAAAGCGGTCGCTGGCAACGGCGGCCAAGTATCAGTCGGTTCTCCGAGTTCCTGCGGAAAAACCTGGCGGAAGAGCCCGGGGCGGTTGAACAGGATTGGCCCATAGTTGAGGCATCTCTTCGCGAAAGGGCGAATATCGACCCGTACGGCCGGTCAGGGGGTATTCGTAACTGCGAGCTACCGATAACCTGCGAGTAAGCCGCTTTCCGTAACCGCGAACAATCTCCGAATTGACTTCCGATTTGGCGCTTGGATAATGAATGGTGCGAGCACTGGGTCGCGGAAGTGCGGCCCAGAGGCGGCGGAGCCGCGGATGCGGCGGCTGTTTTGCACCTCGCCGCAGTTTGCGGATGAGCGAAGCGTCTCAAGGGCTCTGTGCCTTTCCTCGATAGGATGTCCGGAAAGCTGCCGAAAATAGGCGACGGCGAATGACGAAGAAGAGCACGAAGAGAGTGGTTCGTCCTGACGCGACGGCGCAGAAGGTCCGCGCGTTTCTGGCAAAAGAGCCCGAGCTGCGTGACGCACTCAAGCTCTTCGACATGAGCATGAAGCAATATGCCCAAGCGCTTTCGCATCTCAATCGCCCTCAGATCGTGACCACTGCGTCCTCTACGCCGGTATAGCTGGTTCGGCGGGGGGTCGCTCCAGCGCAATGAGCTGCTGCATACCTGGAGGGGCCTGAACCTGGACCATCCGCATGTGTCGGATCATGGCCCGGCCCTCCGAGTTCTCGAAAATTTTCAGTGTCGTGGACCCGCTGAAAGCGAAACCGATAGCGTAATGCAGTCCTCTGACGAGTGAATGCAGCTCGGCGTCTTCCGCCAGATCGCTGATTTTGACCGGCTTCAGGGCGTTGATCGTGCGGAAATCCTCCAAACGGACGCCTTTGGCATGGGATTTGAACTTGTTGTGATCCCCGAGATACCGGGCGACCGCGCTTGCGAGGCGAGCACGCTCGGTCCGTTTCCTATCGGCAAACATGTATGCGGACAGCCACTCCTTAACCAGATTCTTAGACAGAGCAATCGCGTTCTTGGCCTGCTGGTAGAGCGATGGAGCGTAGATTTGAAGGATAGGAATATGAACCGGCAGCGAGCGGGGGTCGGCCTTGATCTTCTTCTCCATTGTGTCGAACTGATCAATGATCGCCTGACCAGGGGCCATAACGACCGAGCCGTCACCGCGTGGGATCTGAAACTGAGGATCAATGGGGCCAAGTTCGGCGCAAGCGTCCATCAGGATTGCATCGCCGGACAAGGCCAGCATGGTTGCCGCGCTCTTGGCAATGTCGGGCACAATGAAGCGGATGCTCTTGAAGTGTGATCGCAGCATCTTCACGATGCTCTCGGCGGCTTCTGCCGAGCCACCCGGGCTGTGCAGGAGTACGTCCACGGCCTCCGCCGGCAGGCCGGTAACGGCTTCGCGAAAGCCGTCTTTGTCCGCGAAGTCGATGCCGACGTCGGGAGTTCCGCGCCCTTTCCCGAGGAAATCGGCGGCGTAGATGATCATGGGGCGGCCCGTGCGCGTTACGAGTGCCTTCATTTTCGCGCGACGGATTGTGTCAAGGGCGGCTTGATCGCCGTTCTTTATTGCTGTCTCGATTTCCACGCGAACGTCGTTCCAGCTAATCATGGCTTCTCCGTGTTCAAAGCCTGTGCCGTGATTTCGTAATACCGGGAGGCGATGATCCCTCGTTTGGCGTGGTCCAGCTTCGCGGCGGATTCTGAACGCGGACCAACTCGGCGTCATTGCCGAGCGGGTTTTCGATGATGACCCTAATCGGTAATTTTCGCTGTCGCTCTACGCGCGCGGTGTTCACGGCGGTCATGAACGCGAGTTGCGGCTGAGCATGTTCAGCGAGGTCAAGGCTCTCGAAGCAGAGGCGCTCGAACGGTTCATAGTGCCCAGTCTGCTCGAAGAACGCGTGCTCGAAGCGGTCCAGCTCGCGCAGATAGGTGTTGCGGTCGAAGCTCTGGCTGGTCATGGCCAGCATGACCTTTTCGACCTCGGCGGCGATGACGTTGCGGCGGACGAATTCCGGGTTGTCGAAGATTTCGCGGATGAGGCGTTCGGTCAGGATGTGCTGGATGAGCATCTCATCGACGGCGGCCGCGGAGAGGTTGGGGTTCAGGCTGGTTTTGCAGAGGTCGAAGAAGGCGTCGAAGGCCTGCTGGAAGGCTTTGTTTGATTTGTGGGCCTGGTCGATTTTCTGTTTGAGGCCTTCGGCGAGGTCGGGGACGCGCTGCTTGAATTCGTCGACGGCGTGCTCGAACTGCTCAATTTCGGGCTCGACGTAGCGGAAGAACTCGGTCAGCAGCTCGGCCAGCCTGGGGGGGTCCGTCATTTTGACGCGCAGGATTTCCTGGCCGTGCTGGAAGAGGACCGCGGTGGCGGTGTCCTCGAAGATCATGTTGCTGGTGGGGTAGCCGGCCTTGCGCTTTTTGGCGATTTCGGCGTCGAGGTCGTCGGCGGTGTCCTTGGCTTCCCAGTAGCCGCGGACGAGGTTCATTTCGTCTTTGAAAGTGCCGTCGGGGCGGATGGTGCGGCCGTTGAGTTTTTTTTCGTGTTCGGCGATCAGGGTCCAGCCGTAGGGCTTGGCGGCGGGCGCGAGCAGGGCGTGGAAGGCCGGGCGGGTGCCCATTTCGTAGAGGACGTGCTGGTGTTCGAGATCGCGCAAGTCGGCGTAGTACTTCTCGATTAGTTTACGGAGCTTGGGGGCAGATTTCGTTTTCGGCGATTTGGGCACGTTCGATCCCCTATCTTCTGAATCGGGTCGCATGTTAACGGGTGAGGGGCGGCAAAGCGACAGCGGGCGGCGGGGAAGGGCCGCGGAAGGAATGTGCTCGCGCTGCTGCTGTAGAGGTCGTGCAATCCGCCCTGAAGCATCCGCAGGCACTGCTGGTTCAGCAGTGGCACAGGGCGGGATTTCGTGGAAAGGGATTGGCGTCACGAGCCCGTGGACGAGATTGCGGGAGGGGACGATAGGATTCACGCAGCAGCGGCATGCGTATTCCCGGCGACGGGGTACGAGATGGATTGTCGCATCAGCGGCCGACGGATTCTCGCATCAGCGGCGCAGTCTCGCGCGAGACGGCGGCGGGGTTAGGGTGTGAAGGGGTGAAGAGTGTGAAGGGCGGGGCCGCTGCGCGGAGTGGCGGGCGTCGGCGGGGCGATTCGGTCTCCCGCCTGGCGGATCTTGGGGGAAACCGCAAGCGGGGGCCGCCGGCAGCG
>JAAYEH010000459.1 GCA_012728855.1 Rhodopirellula sp.
GGATCATCAGCGGCCCCGAGTCACAGTGATGACGGAAAACAAGGCGGCGAGCAGCCGCGAAACCGATGCCAGCACCGGCGCCTGATTGGTTTTCTGCGAGCATTGCGGGTCGTTAAGCATTTTACCCTGTTTACCTGCGCGTGGGGAGAATCCGCGGGTCGGCTCTCGGCCACCCCCCCGATGGAATCGCTACACACTATCGGTGGGGTTAAAATGGACGTTTTGCCGGCGGCCACATCTCGCTATAATCCCGCCCCTGCCTGTTGGCACTGATTTCGAATCGTCGATCCAGCAGGCTGCTTGATTGCCCTTCTTCAGAGTGGGTAGCGAGACGAAGGCCATGCGTTTCCGGTTGCCGGCAACACTCCTGATCCTTTTGATGTGGGCCGGCTGTGGCACCACCAAGTGGAGCGACACTGCCCGGACGGCTACGGAACAGTTGCTGATCAGCGATGCCATGGACCGCGCCGTCAGTCAGTTGGACATGCGGGCGCTGGCGGGCAAGGAGATCTTCATCGACGAAGCTCCTTTGAAAAGCATCGTCGACACGGCCTATCTGTTAAGCACGCTTCGCCAGCACCTTTTGGCCAGCGGTGCAATTCTCAAAGAGAAAAAGGACGAAGCGGAGTACGTCGTGGAGGTACGCGCCGGCGCAGTCGGTACGGACCGCCACGACGTGCTTTTCGGAGTGCCCGCCACGAACATCCCGAGCGTGGCCTTGGTGCCGGGTGTGCCGAGCAGCATCCCGGAAATCCCTCTGATGAAGAAGACGGAGCAACATGGGGTCACCAAGATCGCCGTCTTCGCCTATAACCGGAAGACTGGACGGCCTGTGTGGCAGTCGGGTGTTGTGCCGGGAGAGAGCAAAGCCAAGGACTTCTGGGTGTTCGGCGCTGGGCCGTTTCAGCGGGGCAGCATCTACGAAGGAACCGAATTTGCCGGCGGCAAGCTCAATATCCCGCTGGTGGATTTGAACAAGAAACGTCAGGAGGACCGAGAAGCGATCTCAGTCGCCGACGAGGCTTACTTTGTGGAACCGGAGGAGGAAAGCGAGCAGCAGGTCGCGCAACAGCCAGCCAACAAGGTCTCCCAGGCGGAGCCCGAAAAATCGCCTCCCAAGGAAAAGCAGCCGGCTGCGGCAGCCGTGCCCGCCGAGAAACCACCCGTGGTGCAGGCCGGCCATACCGCCGAACCGTCGAAACCAGCAACCGCGGCGCCGGCGGCCGCTCCCCAAGTCGCAGCGGCCCCCATTGCGTCGTCGCCCGACGATTCGCAAACTTCCAGCGAACCGATTCAGGTTCCCTTGATCAACTCGCCGCCGGTCATGTCGCCTCCACCGGAGATCGTCGGGCCGTCGCCCCCCATCGCGCCCTCCACGCCCCTGCCCGCCTTCAGGCCCGCGGGCACCGTGCTGCCACTGCCACCGGTCGAACCGGCGCCCGATGAAACGACCAGCGAGTCAATGCTCGACCGCCTGCTACGTTTTGGCCGTTGACCATCCTCTCGCACAGTGCTGCCGGCCCCGTGCCGTTCACGCGGCATCGACAAGCGTACGGGCCGCACCGGTCTCTGACCGCCCTGCCGCGCGACGAAACAGCACGGTTCGATGCAGCCCCTGGCGGCGAGCGAGGGTGTGGAGTTCACTCTCAGTCGCCAGCAACAGCGGCTGCCCGCTGTCGATCAATCGGGCCGCCGTTGCGTCGTCGATTTCGGCCGCCACGAGTTGATCCGCTTCCATTCGCACGGCATACATGTGAATCTTCACTTGAGGGCTCTCCAGGCAAGGCCGTTCCAACGCCGGCCGGTGTGCGATACGCTGCTCGAGCACCCCACCTGCCAGGGCTCGAGGGCATCTAAAGCAACACCCGTGCCGAAATGGCGGCGCCAACGGACCACAATCCGTCCTCGAGAGGCGAAACCGCTCAGCGGAACCGTTCGGTTCGCGGAAGCGACCGCACTTTTTTCCTTTTTCTACAACAGGTTATGCCTGGATTTCCGCCGCGTCGACCAGGGAAATCGCCCGCCCAAAAGTCCTTCGGCAGGCGAATGCCAACGCCTTACCTCGACACCCCTACAGCCCTGGGCCAGCAAATAAGACGGCAACGCCCATCACATTCAGTAGTCTTTCTGCTTTATATAACGGCCCTTGGAGCGCGCGTGACTTGCCACCGCTTTCGTTCTTCTTCCCCTCTTTGTTGGTTGAGGCCCGGCGACAAGGCCGCGGACTCGCGACAGGGGCACGGCGACAGGTGGCGGAGCGATCCCGGCTGCGATTATACTGCCAGTGAAATGGGCGGTTCTTGGAACGGCGCCGTCCGCAAGAGGCTGAGCAGGAGAGTCGATGCGACGATGAGCCCGGCAAGTGTGCTGAAAATCCGGTGTCCCCGCTGTGCCACGGAGTTCAGGATTCCACCGTCGCAGCCGAAGGCGGAGTGCCCGAAATGCCATGCGCGGATGTCGGTAACGGTGAGCGAGAAAACACCGGGACAGGCGGCCGCGGCACATGCGCCGTCCGAAAAGGGCGGATCTGCGGAGGCGCCGCCCACGGCGGCAAAGTCGGAGAAGGTGGCGGATCCCAATAGTTTTGTCTCCTACCTCAAGCGCCATTTCTCGCGCTGGCATGGTTCCGCGGTCTGGGGCGCGGCCGCGGGCTTGGTAGCCGCGCCGCTGCTCAGTCTGGCAAAACACTGGTGGGGATTCGGCGCACCCCTGGTGGTGTTCGAGGTCGTTGTCGTGGTGGCAGTGACGGCCGGTCTGGCGTATACCGTCGAACAGTACCTGGCTTTCGTACTCTGGAAGCAGGGAAAAGCCGGGGAGGACGTGCGGGGTTGGCAGGCGCCGTTCATCTACGGTTGCCTCACGTTTCTGATTCCACTGGGGATTCTCGTGGCCGTCGAATCGCTGACGCCGCGATACGGTCTGGTAGCGACGATCATTCCGCCGCTCCGCACCGAGGAGGTAGTCGTGGCGAATCGCTGGGACGACACCGCGGCCGCGGCCTCTTCGCAGCAACTGCCGTCCTCGCCTGCGACGCCGATGCGTTCCGCGAAGGTCCAGCCGAGCGATGCGGCGGCGAAAACTTCAGCCCCAATCAGCCCGGCGGCTCCGAGCAGCCGGGCTGATAACCGGTCCGCCGTCGTGCCTCAACCCACTGCTGCCACGCCGGCGCCGCCGGCCGCAACCGTCGATCAGCCGCCGCCGAAAGAGCCACCGCCGATGCAGACGGCCCCGGCCGCCGATCCGGAGGAGACAACGGCCAACGAACCGGCTGAGGAGGCGGCGCCCGCCCAAAAAACCGAGGTGGAGCCTTCGCCGGCGCCGAAGTCCGGCGTTGTCGAGTCACTGTTCGTGATCCACGCGAAAAACGAGCAAGGCCCGCTGATCCAAGGCGCCAAGGTCGAACTATGGCATCAAGCCGGCAAGAGCGACAAGCCGGTTCCGTTGGGCTCGGCGGTGACCAACTCGCGGGGGACGGCCAAGATCGAAGTCGATTTCGGAGAACGCGGTCCGGCCGCCGGCGAGTACGGCGTGACGGTGAGCCGGGGGAGCGTGAGCAAGTCGTGGATCTTGTCGGACTACCCGGAGGCGGCGGGCTGGAACCTCTGTTTGCCCGAACAATGAGTTGTAAGGACTCGAATTTTAGAACCTCTTAGCAGAAGGAGCTTCCTTAGATGATCGACGTAGGCCCTTTCATCGACGGCGAGGAACTCAGCGATGGCGGCGGGGAACAATGCGACGTGTTGAATCCGGCGACAGGGCAGGTCATCGCACGGCAATCGTGTTGTGATGATGCCTGCGTCGATCGTATTGTGCAATCGAGTGCCCTCGCCTTTGCTTCCGACGACTGGCGGTCGCTCGCGCCGGCTGCGCGGGGGGCGATTCTGCTGCGGCTGGCCGATCTCGTCGAGCAAAAGGCCGATGAACTGGCGGAGATTGAACTGGAAGACGTCGGCAAGCCGATCGCGCAGCTTCGCGGCGGGGAGATCCCGCTTACCGCGGCGATTATTCGCTTCTACGCCGGCGCCGCCGACAAACTGGAAGGCCGCGTGAAGACCAGCGAAGGCGGGCACTTCGCGCTGACGCTCTACGAGCCGTACGGCGTGGTCGCCGGGATCTTGCCCTGGAACTATCCGTTGGTCAACGCCGCGATGAAGGTGGCGCCCGCCCTGGCCGCCGGAAATACCATTGTGCTGAAACCGTCGATCGAGACCCCTTTAAGCACGCTGGCCTTCGCGCGCCTGGTTATCGAGGCGGGGACGCCCAAGGGCGTCGTCAATGTGGTGGTCGGCTCCGGTTCCAAGGCGGGCAATGCGCTCGTTTCGCACCGGGCCGTCGGCAAGATCTCTTTCACCGGTTCGACGGAGGTCGGGCAGCACATCCAGAAGCTTGCCGCCGAGCAGATGAAAATGGTCAATCTGGAGTGCGGCGGCAAGAACGCGATCGTCGTATTCGACGACGCCGACCTGGAACGCGCCGCCAACGCCGCCCTCATCAGCGGGTTCGTCAACTGCGGGCAACTCTGCGTCTCCTGTTCGCGTCTTCTGGTGCAGGAATCGATCCGCGACGAGTTTCTGGCACTGTTGAAGGGCAAGGCGGGCAAGCTGGTCGTCGGAGATCCCCGCGACGAGGCGACGCTGATCGGGCCGATGATCACCAGAAGCCAGTACGAAACCGCCTTGGGCTACCTGCAAACGGCAACGAGCGAGGGATGTCAGGTGCTTTGCGGCGGTGGCAGGCTTGAGCTTCCGGGGCCGCTGGCCGGCGGTTTCTGGATCGAACCGACGATCCTCGGCGGCGTGAAGCCGGGGATGAAAGTCCACGATGAAGAGATCTTCGGGCCGGTGTTAAGCACGGTCACGTTCCGCGATGAGGCGGAAGCGGTGCAAATCAGCAACGCCGTCGAGTATGGCCTGTCCGGGAGCGTGTGGACCGCCAACGGGCAACGGGCTCTGCGGATGGTACGGGCTTTGGATACGGGCATCGTCTGGGTGAACACCATGCTGACCGGTTATCCACAGATTCCCGTGCCACCGCACAAAATGAGCGGCACGGGCGTGGAACTGGGGATGGAAGGGCTCCTGGCTTACTGCAGACGAAAGAGCGCCATGCTGGGCTATGATGACGGGGCGCCGGTCGGATGGGGGTTGTAGGAAACGATCCTTTCTGGCCGAATTTCGTCCTCCGAGGTGGCTCCCCCCCTTGCTTTTCTCGTCGCACTCGATCACAACTTGGGAGAGCGTCCTGGTGCGATGACCTCTGGCCGCTGTAGACCTGCTGGGATCGCACAGTTCTTGTTTGGGAGGTTTTGAGGTGGCGATGAAATTGTACGTCGGCAATCTGTCGTTTCAGACGACCGACAGCACTCTGCGAGAGTTGTTCGAGGAGTACGGAAAGGTCGACTCGGCACAAGTCATTATGGACCGGGATAGCGGCCGGTCGAAAGGCTTCGGTTTCGTCGAGATGCCCGACAGTCAAGAGGCGCAAGCGGCCATCAGCGCGCTGAATGGAAAAGACCACGACGGTCGGCCGTTGACCGTCAACGAAGCTCGACCACGGGAAGATCGTGGTGGCGGAAGGTCGGGAGGAGGCGGCGGCCGCGGCGGTTACGGCGGCGGCAGGCGGTACTAGAGAACCACAAGGCTGACAGCGCACGCGCCCTTCCCGCGTTGCCCGTGCCGGGAAGGGCGTATGTCGCTTCTGCCTGTTACGCCAGTTGGATGCCCTTGCTGGATTCCGGAAGTCGCGGTTTTTGGTGTGGCATCCCTGAAAGAGCGTTCCACCCGGACACTCGACGAACTCGAAGCACTCAGAGCCGCTTCAAGGCCCGCGTTGCTTTTGCCACATCGGCGGGGTCGTCCAGCGCCAGGTGCGCCACGCAACGGTCGCCGATCGCGGCGGCCGACAACCCGCGGAGATTAATACCGGCTTCTGCCAGCGCCTGAGTGATCTGTGCGCCGAGCCCCGGCTTGTCCGGCGCTTCGATCCGCACGGAATGAAGACTGTCGGTCTTTTCGAAACCCATCTTCTTGGCCGCCCGGATCTGTGCCGCACCCTTGACCGGCGTCAGAAACACAACTCCCGTTCCGGGCTTGTCCGGGGATCGGCGGGCGACGATAAACTCCAATTGCACGCCGGCTTCGGCCAACGCGGCCAGCTTCTCAGCCAGCCCTCCCGGTTTGTCTTCGATGCCAGCGGCCCACACATCCACTCGCGAAACATTGATTGCCACGGCTACTCCCTCCATAAAAGAGAAAACCCACCCAGCGCACAGCGAACCACGCGAGAGAAATCGTCGACCCAAATGGATCGCCGCGCACTCATTCTAGCTTTCGACATGCCGCGGGCTAGAAGGCCGTGGAGAAAACAGAGAGAAACTGGAGTGGCATTCCTGCTACAGGGGGATGCTCCATGAAAGAAAAGGCTGTGCTGCCGGCGGTCCAACGAGCATTTACCGACGGCACGCGGTATACTGCGGTGCATGTTCGAGGGTATTCCTGCGTGCGGCGATTCACGAGTTTTTTACGTTCCTGAAAAAGGCACCGTAGAGACGCAAAAGACACAAAGGGCAGTCATTCGCTTTCGCATCTCTGTGTCTTTCGCGTCTCTGCGGTGTATGGCCCCGCCGGGCCATGCATTCGACAGGGGCAATTCCTCCCGTGAATTGTGAAATCGCAGTACTAGAAGACGGGCTGAAGGGGTATTGGCCATGAAACGCCGCATGGTTCTGGGGTTGACTCTACTTGGCGGTCTATCCGCCTGGCCGGTCGCGCCGGCACAGGATTTGCGAAATCGCGGGGGCGAGAACGCTTTTCAAGTTCCGGCGAGTTGGGAGTACGGCGCGCCGCTCATTGCACCGGAAAAGCGCCAGCGCGATCCCAGCCACGCCCAGAAAGATCCCACGCTCGTCTTCTTTGGCGGGAAGTGGCACGTCTTCATGACCGTCAAGTTGCCGGGCAGATCGGCGATCGAGTACTGCTCGTTCGAAAAGTGGGACGACGCCAATCGATCCACGCGGACCATCCTCAAACTCAGCGACAGCGACTACTACTGCGCCCCGCAGGTCTTCTACTTCTCGCCGCAGAAGAAATGGTATTTGATCTACCAGGTGGGCGTGCCCGGCGCGAAGTTCATGTGGGTGGCCTACTCCACCACGGAGAACATCGCCGACCCCGATTCATGGACTCAGGCGAAGCCGATTCTTGACAGTGGCCCCAACGATCCGCGCCGAGTGGGTGGGCTCGATTACTGGATTATCTGCGACGACCGGCGGGGCTACCTCTTTTTCACCAGTCTCGACGGCAGAATGTGGCGGCTGTGGACAAATCTGAAGGACTTTCCGGAGGGGTTCGACCACTGCGAACTGGCTCTAAAGGCCAAAATCTTCGAGGCCAGCCATACCTACCGGCTCGAAGGCCTGGACAAGTACCTGACGATCGTCGAAGAAAACGGCCGGCGATTCTACAAGGCCTATCTGGCCGACCGTCTGGACGGCAAGTGGACACCCCTGGCCGACACCGCCGAACGCCCCTTTGCCGGATGGAGAAACATCCGTCCGGCCCCGGGCGTCGAGCCCTGGACCGACAATGTCAGCCACGGCGAACTTATCCGCGACGGATACGATCAGACAATGACGGTTGATCCCGCCAATCTAAGGTTCGTTTTCCAGGGGATGTTCGACGAGCACAAGGCCGGAAAGAGCTACGGTCAGTTCTCCTGGCAGATCGGCATGTTGACGCCGATTAGATTGTCAGACGGTTCTGCCCGAAGATGATCGGGTAGTCGCGATTGGGATCCTCCAGATCGCTGGTGGACGCATCCCGGCTTGTTCATGAACATCCCGCGATAGCAGGCGAGATCCGCGCAAGCTACAGCCCGGCTGCTGCGGAGCAGCCGGGCTGCTATGCGGTGGTCGCTTTTTTGCGCTCTGCTATGCCGCGCCGGCGGTCAGGATCGTTTTGAGATCCTCGTCGGGTGTGGTGATCGGGGCGATCTGGTAGTTGTCGACCAGAACCTGGAGCACGGCCGGGGTGACGAAGGCCGGCAGCTTGGGGCCAAGCCGGATGTTCTTGATCCCCAGGTGGAGTAGCGTCAGGAGAATCGCCACGGCCTTCTGCTCGTACCAACTGATGATCAGCGACAAGGGCAGGTCGTTGACGCCGCACTCGAAGGCGTTGGCCAACGCCACGGCGATGCGAATGGCGGAGTAGGCGTCGTTGCACTGCCCCACGTCCAGCAGGCGCGGAATGCCGCCGATATCGCCGAAGGGAAGTTTGTTAAAGCGGTACTTGCCGCAGGCCAGGGTGAGAATGACGCAGTCGTCGGGTACTTTCTGGGTGAACTCGGTGTAGTAATTGCGGCCCAACTCGGCGCCGTCGCAACCGCCGACGAGGAAGAAATGGCGAATCTTGCCCGCCTTGACCCCCTCGATTACCTTGTCGGCCACTCCCAGAACGGCCTCGTGGCCGAAGCCTGTCAGGATCGTCTTCTCGGGCTGATCCTCGGCAAAACCCTCGGCGGCCAGGGCCGCCTCGATCACCGGAGTGAAATCTTTCTCGGGGCCGATATGCGTCACGCCCGGCCAGGCCACCAACCCGCTGGTGAAGATCCGATCCAGGTACTGCTCCTTCGGTTTCTGGATGCAGTTGGTGGTCATGAGAATCGCGCCGGGGAAGGCGGCGAACTCGCGCTTCTGGTCCTGCCAGGCGCCGCCGTAGTTGCCCACCAGGTGCTTGTACTTCTTCAACTCCGGGTAGCCGTGCGCCGGCAGCATCTCACCGTGGGTATAGATGTTAACTCCCGTCCCCTCGGTCTGCTTCAGA